>JAUPUH010000049.1 GCA_030917665.1 Patescibacteria group bacterium
AGGGCACCAACCATTGTGGCATTGAGAATAGCAATCTCACCGAAGCCGTTTGTCCAGCTCAAAAGCGTAAGTGCGCTGAATGAAAAAATAAGCATTCCTCCAGCTAGACCATCCATACCATCAGCAATGTTTACAGCATTTGCGGTAAACATAACGATGAGGATGATAATCGGGATAATGAGCCAGCCGACATAAATATCGAAATCAAAAGGGAAGTAAATATAGTGCCAAGCGGAACCTAGCTTGTCATAGATCCACCACGCCGTTATCGATCCTGCAGCGAACTGCAAGAGGAGCTTTTCATGGACGTGAATACCTTTGCTCGTGAGTGAACCTATCCATACTGATGTGCGCTTAAACATCGACCATGGCAAAGTAACGATGTACCAGATACGCATCTTGATATCTCGGTGGACTTTGATCAAGGTGAATATTTGCGAAAGCTTTCTTGATCGTCGTTCTGCACCAAAAATATTGAGAAGGTCGTCGACAGCACCGAGGGCAGCAGAGAGAAGCATTACCCCGATAGGCACCCATGTGTAGCTTCTCGACCAATTGAAGAAATACGTGATGACAGCAACTGTGATGATAATCAAAAGACCTCCCATGACCGGTGTCCTATCTTTGCCTTTTTGAGATTCGATATTAACAAGCTCTGCTTTTGGACCCTTGAAAACCTGAAAACGGTAAAGAAGGCTTATGAGAAATGGCGACCAAGCAAAGGCAATTACGCAGGCCAAAAGGGCAAAACCGAGTATAAAGGCTAGATCAGCCGTACCTTCGAGTATGCTTATCATAGGCCTTAGATTAGCATAAAAGGGCTTATATGTTAATCTATTATGATGAATACGAAAGTCATTTCGCAGAGCGCTCGAGATGTTATCGAGCAGTATAGAAACTTCCGCGTCAGCAACGCGGTTTGCTCAGTTCCATATTTCAATAATCGTGTGACAGCACGGCGAGCGGCGTTGCGAGTCGAGGTTGGTAAAGGTAGTCCGAAGGATATTTTTGAGGAAATAAGTCATCGTGCGCTTCAAGAGAGGGTTGATGTGAATCTTCTTGACTCAGAAAATTTGAAGAAATTTCTTGTTAATAGTAATCTCGGGATCGATTGTTCTGGGTTTGCATATTATGTCTTAAATGAAGAAAGCATCACGAGAGGAAAAGGTACACTCGACAAGCATATTAATTTTATACACGCATCAAATCCTTTGACGAGATTCATAGCGAAGTTTAAGCCACAAACCAATATCGACGTCTTAACCTTTGCAGACGACAAGAACAGCAGAGCTATTATTTTTAAAGAAATCGAGCCGGGAGATATCATCACTATGTTAGGTGGTCCAGAAGGAGGAGAGAGGAATCATATTCTCGTGATTCATCAAGTCGAGTATCAGAATTTCGTACCGACGACTCTACATTATGTACACGCGATAGCTTGGCCAACTGATGGGGAATACGGACACGGTATACATGAAGGAAAAATAGATATTATTGACCCGAATAAATCCATACTTGACCAAAGATGGATTGAAAATGAAAAAACAGGAGAAGAAAACTATACCTTTTCTCGAGCGAAAAAATCTACGACTGAGGTGCGGAAACTAAATCTATAATCTCTTTTCCTCGCGTGTTGAATTTTGTATGGGTCTCGACGATGCCTCGGGCAGATTGGATTCTTAAAACATCAGTATTCGGTTTCGTGCTTTTGTATGAAATGACCTTGTAACCAGCTTTGAGGAGGCCTTGGATATTGAAAAGGTCCTCAAGATGTTTTCCTTCATTTTTCAAGAGAACTGATTGGGTTAGTCTCTGAACAATCTGAGCACCATCGTTAATCGGTATTAAGGCTGAGGTCACAGGGATTCCTGTAAGTGCATGGAGGTGAGCTTCGAATGTCGTCAATCCATGGACACCATGAGACAGTAATTCTGATTGAAATTGAGACTCTAAGGTTGTTGAGGCTGGCTGGCGAGCGTTAATTTCGATGAGGTGCAGCATATCACGCTCTTCATCATAGATGACATCAATACCGAAAAGACCTCTCCATCCTTCCTTTTGCATTTTTAAACCGATTTTTTGCGCGATTGCTTCGAAATCTTTTATGTGCGCATCGCTCAATATAGTATGGGGAACACTCCAATCATTACCGATTGTGGTGAAAGGGTTATCGGTAAAAGGAAGGATGCCTGTAATCTGGTAGCTGATATTTCCAAGAAGTATAACTGTATTTGTCGCAACGATATTTGCAGTAAACATTGGGCCTTTTATGAAATCACTTACTCGACTCTCGCGTTCTGGAAATTTTTGTTTTATAAGATCCAAATCTTTTTCGTTCTGGATGAGAACAGTGCTGTCCCCGGTGTGCCCGTGTGACCACTGTAGGATAAATGGTTTCCCTGGCCATGAAATATTTTTTGCGGGTTGGATCGAATGAGGAGCAAGAAGTGAAGAAAGCTCACCGAGCCATTCAACTTGAGTTATCTTGTTTTCAATTTTTTCTGCAAGCTCAGCGCTTGGATTGAGAAGTGTCCAGTTTTTTTCTGTACAAAGTCGCTCCACCTGGATGGTATTTTTGAAAACGAGGAGCTGAGCGTTGTGCTTTGTGATAGTTTCTTGCACATCAGGGAGCATGAGGATTTCATATGTATCAAGTATCTGGGGAGAATTGATCAACCACACGTTATCAGGATATTTTTCCTGAACTTCAAGTGCGTAAGTCGTCGCATTCGTAATGATGAAATAGCTGCCCAAAGGCTCTTTACCAAGAGCTCTTTCAATCTCTCGCGCGATGTAGATTATAGGTCTGGTACCTGTATGGCTTGTCATATTGATAGTGTAGTATATTATACCTTTATGTCTACTTTTTATGTCATCGCTACACCTATTGGGAACCTTGAGGACATCACCTTGAGAGCCCTTCGCATACTCAAAGAAGTCGACCTTGTACTCTGCGAAGATACCCGTGTGACCAAGAGACTTTTCGAACGTCACGGTATTTCTACTTCCATGATGAGTTACCATGCTCAAAGCGGAGAGGCGAAGACCGATCTTATTATAGAGAAGGCAGGAGAAGGGAAAAACATTGCTCTTGTGACAGATGCGGGAACTCCAGGAATCTCTGATCCAGGCTCGCTTCTTATTTCCAAGCTTCGAGAAACTTACCCAGACCTTCAGATAGTAGCGGTCCCTGGTGCGTCAGCTTTGACATCAGCGCTTTCGATTGCGGGGGTACCGACTCATGAATTTATTTTTCTAGGCTTCATGCCTCACAAAAAGGGGAGGGAAACTCTTTTTAAAGAAATTGCTGAGTCAGAACGGACTATGGTTTTTTATGAGTCGACGCATCGGATTTTGAAAACACTTGAATCTCTTTTGAAAATAAATAAAAAAATAACTCTTGTCCGTGAAATTACTAAAATTTATGAAGAGGTGTTGCAAGGTTCGGCTGAAGAAATATTAAAAATATTGACTGATACGCCAGAAAAGCAAAAAGGGGAATTCGTAGTGATTGTTTCTGAATAAATTTGGGACAAAGAAATCACCCGCTGGAAGTTGCCGGGTGATTACTGTTCTTTGAGGCGCAATGCATCAAGCCTTTCTTCTGCGAGATTTGTGAGTGAAACTTTTTTGCCATCCATGCATTTGATAAGCAAGATGTCATTATCGTAGCTCACGAAAATCGGCAGTACGAAGCGGACTGATCTGACCTCAACCTTTCCGCCTGCGACGACTTCGGCCCCGTTCATAACTCGAGGCGCCAGCCGAGTTTTTATTGCCCATTCAAAATGGACTGTGAAGGATTTGACTTCTTCTTCGCCCTCGACCTCGATCGACTCAGCGACTCCAACAAACCTCTCGTGATGTTCCGAATACCCCACGACAGGCTTTGTGGTACAGAATTCTTTGAATTCTTTTTTTGTTAGTGGGGAATTTTTCAAGTTCCTCACCTCCTTTCCTAGCGTTATTCTAGCATATCAGTGTATAATTGGCTTATCATAATTTTTTAAATATTTTTTCATGTCAAAGAGACAATGGCTATGCTTATTCGGAGTTTGGATGATGGTATTTCTTTTTCTCGGAGTGCCGTCTTTTTGGCATAAGATGATTGCTTTGGTTTCGGGACTGATTATTATTATTATTGCGTACAATCTTCCACACGAAAAGAGGAGCAACCCCTCCGCTTCCGGTTCTTCATTTGTAGAGAATAACAACAATTCATCAATCGCATAGATGAAAATTTTCGCATACATACTTGGGGTGGTCCTCGCTATCGCACTTCTCATCGGAGCATTCTTTTTTCCTTTTCACTATGAATCTTACAAAGCAGAAGGACAGGATGTCGCACGAATAATGCTGCCACCACCTTTTGCCGTGACTCACGTTAAGACACCTGAGAATGTCAAAGCTCTTTATATGTCGAGCTGGGTAGCGGGGAACAAGAAACTTCGTGACAACCTTGTAAAGATTGTTGAGGATACCGAACTTAACGCTATAGTTATTGATATTAAAGATTATACAGGACGAATCAGCTTTAAAACTGATAACCCTGTTTTAAAAAGTGTCGGTTCAGAAGAAAATAGAATTCCTGATGTGAAAGAATTTATCGGAGAGCTTCATGATAAGGGTATTTATGTTATCGGGAGAATATCTGCCTTTCAGGACTCATATCTTGTTCATAAAGAACCTCAGTACGCTGTGACCAATAAAGCTGGAGCGGTTTGGAAGGATTACAAAGGAGTTAGTTGGCTTGATGTAAGTGCTAAACCCGTTTGGGATTATTTGGCACTTATAGCGGAAGAGTCGTACGCTGTTGGATTTGATGAGTTAAATTTCGACTATATACGTTTCCCATCTGACGGAAATATGTTGGATATAGCATATCCGTTCAGTCACAACAAACTAAAATCTGCTGCACTCAAGGAATTCTTTGCTTTTGTTGATGAGAAATTTCGTTCGAGAGGTATACCGATCTCTGCAGATCTTTTTGGTATGACAACATCCAACACAGATGATCTCGGAATAGGGCAGATTCTTGAGGACGCTCTTACGCACTTTGACTACGTGGCTCCCATGGTTTATCCGTCTCACTACCCAAAGAATTTTATGGGTATCCCAGTTCCAGCAGCGAAGCCTTACGAAGTTATTCATTATGCAATGCAAGCTGGTGTTCGCCGTGCAGAGGCAGCGAGTACTACACGCTTGAAACTCCGACCATGGCTTCAAGATTTCAGTATCGGGGGAGTTTCGTACAGTCCTGAAATGGTTCGTGCACAGATACAAGCAACTTACGATGTAGGCCTCACAAGTTGGATGCTCTGGAACGCTTCTAATATTTATACTGTTCCTGCTCTCGAATCTTCAACAAGCACTAAGCTTTAGGTAGAAAACATTGATTATTTTTGTAAAAGTAGTATGATTATTTTCCAGATGAAGGTG
>JAUPUH010000050.1 GCA_030917665.1 Patescibacteria group bacterium
CAACTCCAGGTGACCTTAAGGTTCTTGAGGGTCTTCTACTCGAGGCATTTGACGAGAAAAAGGAATCAAGAGAGCATGTGAAGCTGCCTCGAGGGGAACGTGCAGAACTCCTTTAGTAACAGAATCCGTTAGTTATTTCACGTCAGCCGCGCCTCCTCAAGGAATCGCGGCTTTCACTTTTTATGCTAAAATAATACCCATGTATCTCAAGGCCCTGGAGATTTCCGGATTCAAGTCGTTCGCCAAAAAGGCGGCGCTTAATTTCACTTCACCAATCTCATCTATCGTAGGTCCTAACGGTTCTGGTAAATCAAATGTGGCTGAAGCCTTTCGTTTTGTGCTTGGAGAACAGTCTATCAAATCTATGCGAGGAAAGCGCGGAGAAGATCTCATTTTCAACGGAGGAGGTGATGGAGCTCGTGTAAACCGTGCGAGTGTAAAAGTTATTTTTGACAACAGCAAGCGCATGCTTAATGTCGATTTTGATGAAGTCACACTCGAACGTGTCGTTCACCGTGATAATTCAAATGAATATTTTGTAAACGGTTCGCCAGTCCGTCTCAAGGATATTGTTGAACTTCTCGCAGGAGCTCATATTGGCGCATCAGGACATCACATCATTTCACAAGGTGAGGCAGATCGAATTTTGAATGCAAATATCCGAGAGCGAAGGGAAATGATCGAAGATGCACTTGGCCTGAAGATGTATCAATACAAGAAGCTTGAAAGTCAGAGGAAGCTTGAGAAAACAGAAGAGAATATGAAGTCTGTCGAATCTCTTCGACGAGAGATTGCTCCACATCTCAAATTTTTAAAGAAGCAGGTGGAGAAAGTGGAGAAGGTGCAGGAACTGCGAGAAGAACTCAGGAGGCTCTACAAGGAATATTTTAAGCGAGAAGAAATCTATCTTGATCGAGAAACAGCTCTTATCAGCCAAGAAAAAAGCCCGCTAGTGGCTGAATTGCAGAAGCTCGACAAGGAAATCACAGAGGCTCGAAGAGTGCTTGAGAACTCAAAGAATCGCGACGCTAAAAGTGATGAGCTGATTGCTATTGAATCCGCTCTCCATAACATCCGAACGGAAAAGGATGCCATCATGCGCGAGCTCGGAAAAATCGAAGGAGAAATTTCTGCAGGGCAGCGTGCAATTGCGAAAGAAAAAGAAAAGCAGGCAAAGGATGAATTCAAAACGGTTTATCTCAAGGATGTAGAGGAGGTTGCAAAGAAAATCGACGTACTGGAAACGATTGCTGAAATAAAGCAACTGCTTTTCGGTTTCATTTCTTCTCATAAGAACAAGTCAGACTCAGCTCTTATCGGAGAAATCGAGAAGGACTTAGTGGGGCACCAAAAAAGAAAATCAGAATTTGAGAAATCTCTTGGTGTATTTGATGGTCAAGAAAAAGCGAAGACGCTTGAATACAACCAGCTCCGAGAAAAGATCGAGCGGGAGAAGGATTCGAATCGTGATGCAGAAAAGGATGTATTCAGGATTATCGCGCGTCAGAACGAGGTTCGAGGCGTTCTAAATGGTATCAAGACACGTGAAGACAAACTTCTTTTTGAAGAGCAGGCTTTCAAAAGGGAAACCGATGAAGCTTATGTGCTCGTCGGAAGAGAGATAATGGAATATAAGGATTTTGTTGTTGTTAATTCTGCTGATGGACTTGAGCAAAGAAGCGCACAATATGATCGCCAGAAGACAATTGAAAAAATAAAGATCAGGATTGAAGATTCAGGAGCGGGAAATAGTCTTGATATCATGAAGGAATACAAAGAAGTCGAGGAGCGTGATGCTTTTCTCGCACGCGAGCTTTCTGATCTCGAAACATCAAAGTTAGGACTTCATAATCTCATTGCAGACCTTGACGCTCGTATAGATGTTGAATTCAAAGAGGGAATTCTCAAGATAAACGCGCAATTCCAGAATTATTTCTCACTCATGTTTGGAGGAGGAACAGCAGGACTCAATGTTATTCGAGAAAAGAGACGAAAGAAGAAGTCAGATACTGATCTTTCAGCTGTTCTTTCTGGCGATGGCGAGGAGGTCGTCGAAGAAGAGGATGGGGATGAGGGAATTGAAATCAATGTAAATCTTCCTCGAAAAAAAGTAAAAGGCCTTATGATGCTTTCGGGAGGTGAGCGAGCGCTTACATCTATCGCGCTTCTCTTTGCAATTTCTCAAGTGAATCCTCCGCCATTCATTATTCTTGATGAGACAGATGCAGCCCTCGATGAAGCGAATTCACGCAAGTACGGTGATATGATAGCCAATCTTTCAGAATATTCTCAGCTTATTCTTATTACTCACAACCGAGAGACGATGTCACGTGCCGGTGTCCTTTACGGGGTTACTATGGGTTCCGATGGAGCATCAAAACTACTATCAATACAGTTTGAAGAGGCAGTAAAGGTTGCCAAATAGCCAGGGGTTAAGCTGGCACAAAATCTAGAATTTTTTTATCCAAATCCGCTCCAGCAACTTTGAATTTAATAGGGTCACCAAGTGTGAATCGCTTTTTTGTTTTTTGACCGACGATGGAGTATGTTTTTTTATCGAACTCGTAAAAGTCAGTGCCAATATTTCGGATATTGATCATGCCCTCTGACTTTGTCTCTTTTTCTTCTACGTAGATTCCGTATTCAGTAACACCAGAAATAGTTCCATCAAAAGTCTGTCCGATTTTGTCAGCCATATACTCGACTTGTTTGAGCTTCTTTGATTCTCGCTCTGCACCTGCTGCGTCGATTTCTCGAGCTGTAGATTTTTCTGCGATAGACTGGAAATTCACGATTTCAGTATCGCCGAAAGGCTCGTTGTGAAGGTGTCGTTGGAGAATCCTTTGGATAAGGAGGTCAGGATATCGTCGGATAGGAGAAGTGAAGTGGGTGTAGTATTCGAAAGCCAAACCGAAGTGACCGATGTTCTTTGTAGAATAGACGGCTTTTTGCATTGAGCGGATGACCGCAGTGCTGATAAGAGTCTCGTGCGGAGTTCCAGCAATCTGTTTGAGCAGGGCTTTGATATCGTGCGCAGTTACCTTACCTTCTTTTGTCGGGAGATTATATCCAAGTGCCTTCACGAAGATAGCGAGCTCCATCATGCGGTCCTTATCAGGAAGATCATGGATACGGTAAATAGAACCCGTGTCCTTTTTGCTTTTCTTTTTTATAGAATCAAAAATATGCTTCGCAACTTCACGATTTGCGAGAAGCATGTACTCTTCGACGAGCTTGTGGGTATCGAGTCGTTCTTTCTTGTAGACGCCAATCGGCTTGCCGTTTTCATCAAGCTTGAATTTGATTTCTTCAGTTTCGAATTCAATCGCGCCTTTGCTGAATTTATCTTTCTGGAGAATCTTTGCAATTGTATTGAGCTTGTCGAGCTCTTCAAAATATTTTCCTGACTTTGCATTGAGAACTTCTTGCGCATCTTCGTAGGTAAAGCGATGGTCAGAATTGATGATAGTCTTGCCGAAACCTCGCTCATGAATGTGTCCCTTATCGTCCATGACGAACCAGGCAGAAAATGTGAGCTTGTCCTCATGTGGGTTAAGGCTGCAAACGTCGTTTGAAAGGACTTCAGGAAGCATGGGAATGGTTCGGTCGACAAGGTAGATAGAACAGCCACGTTTGAGCGCTTCTTTGTCTAAAGCTGACCCTTCAATTACATAATGACTTACATCAGCGATGTGCACGCCGATTTCATATTTCCCAGCACCCAAATCTTTGAAAGAAATAGCGTCATCGAAGTCCTTCGCATCAAAGGGGTCGATAGTAAAGGTTAAAGTTCCTCGAAAATCCTTTCTCTTTGGAATTTCTGATGCGATATCCGCAACTTTGTTCTTATCGATTTCATCCGCTTCTTTTTCTACGCCAGCAGGGAAGCCAACTTCAAATCCTCGCTCAAGGACGATGGATTCCATTTCCACATTATTATCACCCTTTTTCCCCAAGATGCGCACAATCGTCCCTTTTGGATTTTCCTTGGGGTTAGTCCATTCCTCCATCTTTACATAGACCTTGTCGCCGATAGAAACTTTTACGATGTCAGCAGGGGAAAGGCGAATTGAAGCGTATGCTTTCTTGTCTTCAGGATATGCAGTGAGAACGCCTTCTTTGCTATCAATCACACAGACAAACATATCGCGCTTTCGCTCGATAACTCGTACGACTTCGGCGAGCTGTTGCTTGTATTGGTTTATCTTCCCAAGCTTGATCTCTACAGTGTCTCCATTAAGTGCAGTATTGAGAGTTCCTATTTCTATGAGTATGTCTTTTTCGGTGTTATGAGGGTTCTTCATGAAGCCCATTCCTTTGCGGTTGGTGCTTATGATTCCCTGGAGAGTTTCGGATTTTTTCATCAAATCACTATACCCTATATTGCCTTTTTTTAACAGTTCTGGTAGTATGGTCCCCACATGTTAATGATACGACTACAACGAGTTGGACGAAAGCACGAACCAGTGTTTCGCCTTGTGCTAACTGATTCAAAGAACAGCACTAAGAGCGGAAAGTATATCGAGGTTCTTGGTTCATACGATCCACGACAGGATAACAAGGTTGAACAGTTTGATCTTGTGAAGATCAAGGCCCATATGTCAAAGGGTGCAAAGCTTTCTGACACAGTTCACAACTTCCTCGTTTCTCGAAAGGCAATTGAAGGAAAGAAGCGAAACGCTCTCCCAAAAAAGACTCCAATTAAAAAAGACGCTCCAGCAGAAGCTGCAGCACCAAAGGCAGATGCACCAGCACCAGCCGCAGAAGCTCCAGCTCCTACACCAGCAGCTTAAGCTGTGTAAAACCTCCTTTGATTAGCCAGTAGCCCGCGGTACAATTAACGAGTACCCGTAGATTATAAGATTTAACGATATAACTGATATGAATAGTAATAGCGACCAGCAATTTTTAGAATTTGTAGTAAAGGCACTCGTAGACAATCCTAACGATGTAAAGATAGCGCGAACAGTTGATGAGATGGGTGTACTCATGACCCTTGAAGTCAACGCAGCGGATATGGGAAAGGTGATCGGCCGATCAGGAAACACAGCAAAGGCGATTCGAACCCTTCTCCGAGTGGTTGGAATGAAGAATAACTCTCGAGTTAACCTTAAGATCAATGAACCAGAGGGTGGGGTAAAGCCAGTAGAGAAGGCATCGAAGACAGTAGACGAAGCGATGGCTGACCTCAAGATTTAAGTAAAACCTAGTCAAAAGCGAAAAAGTGTGGTAATTTAATACCACGCTTTTTTGTTTATGACATACCATATCATTTCACTATTTCCCCAATCCCTCGACTCATATCTCAATGAGTCTATTCTGAAGCGCGCACAAGAAAAGGGATTAATTAAATTTAAATTCTACAATCCTCGAGATTTTTCTGTAGGCACAAGTTATGCTGATCGACGAGTGGATGACAAGCCATATGGCGGAGGACCAGGAATGGTTATTGAAGCTCTTCCTGTTATCAAGGCAATTGCAAAAGCTGTCGGAAAGAAATCTGCAAAGAAGAAAGTAAAGATCATTTGGTTTGTTCCATCTGGTAAACAGTTTGATACTGAATACGCAAAAGCTACTGCAACAAAATACACAGACATCATCATGATCTGTGGACGATACGAGGGAATTGATTCTCGAGTGAAGAAAGCTTTCAAGGTAGAGGAAATCTCTGTCGGACCATTTGTGCTTACGGGAGGTGAACTTCCAGCTATGATTTTGGTTGATACTATCTCTCGCCAAATAAAAGGAGTGCTTGGTGATCATGCTTCACTTGAAGAAAGCCGTATCGCTTCACCAGATGTCTATACCCGCCCAGAAGTAGTAGAATATAAGGGTAAGAAGTATCGGGTGCCGAAAGTGCTTCTTTCTGGAAATCATAAGCTCATCGATGAGTGGAGAAATGAACAAAAGGGAAAATAGGAGTAATCCATTCGTGATCGCAGCGGTCGCGCTCATCATTTTTTCTGCCGCCATCTTTTACGGATTCTATCAGCCGTACAAGCTCGATGTTCCGCTCAAGCATGCGGATACGAAACCCGAAGAACCGACCTCTCTCAAAGTTCTCGTAGTTGGAGACATGATGCTTGATCGTGATGTTCGAAATAACATCAATAAGAATGGTTTTGATAAGTATTTTTCTGGTGTAAAAAAACTTGTGCGAGATGCAGATATTGCTGTTGCAAATCTCGAAGGAGCTTTTACGCCTTTTCCATCTGTTACAGCGAGTTTGCAGAGCAAGGAACTTAAATTTACTTTTGACCCAGCTCTCGCGCCTGCTTTGGCAGACCTTGGCTTCGATGTTCTTGGCCTTGCGAACAATCATTCGTGGAATTATGGTAGGGAAGGCTTGGAGATGACACGGCGATATATCGGCGGAGCAGGCATGCTTTATTATGGTGATCCGAATAACGCTTCTGAACTAAGCACTGTCATCACAAAAAATGGGGTAACAGTCGGTTTCGTTGGATTTCATGAGTTTCATTACATTAATTTCAATAATATTTTTCTAGAGATCGCCCGTCTACGGCCCCTCGTCGATGTTCTCATCGTTTCACCGCACTGGGGAATCGAATATGACAAGAAGCCAACTGAGAAAATGGTCCAATGGGCACATCAGTTTATAGATGATGGTGCAGACGCAGTTATTGGTGCGCACTCACATATTGTCGGTGATACCGAGATATATAAAGGAAAGAAAATCTACTATTCTCTCGGCAACTTTGCCTTTGACCAGTATTTTTCAAAAGCGACGATGGAAGGGCTTGGACTTGTTATCGCAGTGAACAAAGACGCAAATGCAATTGAGTTGCATTACGCCGAAGTGCCGATAAAGACAGATAGGGAGGGAACGAGGGTCTCCACGACGACAAATCCCTAAAAACCCTTGACAATTCCACCCAGTCTGTTAAGCTCACCACTAACTTCATCTGATTGAGTTACTCTCGTAATATTGAAGGATTAACAAGGTTTTATTACTAATCCCCGCTAATCCCTTATTTTTTTTGTATGCATATCACAAAAAAGTATTTCGGTCGTTTCAAGGAAGCGCTCACGGAGATGCCGAACCTCGTGGAGTCGCAAGTTCAGTCATTCAATATTTTAATAGAAAAAGGCATCGAGGAAGTCCTCAAGGAATTCTCTCCGATCAAGGACTACGCTGAGAAGAAGTTTGAACTTTCATTTACAAGCTTCGAACTCTCTCGTCCTAAGTACGATGAGCACTACGCCAAGATCAACAAGCTTTCATACGAAGGCCAGATCAAGGTAAAGGTAAAATTGAAGAACAAGTTGCTTGATGCAACAAAAGAGCAGGAAATGTTCCTTGCTGATTTTCCATTGATGACAGATCATGGAACATTCATCATCAACGGTATCGAGCGAGTCATTGCTCCACAGCTTGCCCGATCATTCGGTATTTTCTTCACTGCGAACGAACTTAAGGGAAAGACGTTCTTCGGTGCGAAGGTTATTCCAGCTCGCGGAGTCTGGATGGAAATTGAGAGCGATTCTGACGGTACGATATATGCACGTATCGATCGAAAGCGAAAGTTTCCTATCACATCTCTTCTCCGAATCCTCGGAGCCAAGACAAACGAGGATATTGCGGCTTTGTTCAAGGGTAATGAGCTCGCACAGAAGGCGATTGAACTTACTCTTGCAAAGGACCATGCAAAATCAGTCGATGACTCATATATAGAGATCCACAAGAGGCTTCGAGACGGAGATCTTGCTACAGCAGACAATGCTCGAGAATACATCGGAAGCATCTTTAATGCTGACCGATATGACATCAACCGCGTTGGACGATTCCGCTTTAACAAGCGATTCGGAAAATCAATGGACGAGAAGGAACTCGAGCGACGAACTATCAATGTCGACGATATTTCAACAATCATCGCTCACATCGTAGAGCTCAACAATACTCCAGAAGCAGTCGAGGATGATATCGATCACCTTGGTTCACGACGAGTTCGATATGTAGGAGAACTTCTCCAGCAGAAGCTCCGAGTCGGTATGACTCAGATGAAGCGAAATATTCAGGATCGAATGTCTACAGTAGAGCCAGATGTTACACTTCCTGTTAACTTCGTATTCCCACGACCCCTCCAGGCTCGAATCAAGGAATTCTTCACAACAAACCAGCTCTCACAGTTCATGCAGCAGGAAAACGTGCTTTCAGAGCTCGAGCACTTGAGAACACTCACAGCACTCGGTCCCGGAGGTCTTACACGAGAGCGAGCAGGTTTCGAAGTTCGAGACGTGCACCCATCTCACTACGGACGACTTTGCCCAATCCACACACCAGAAGGACCGAACATCGGACTCGTGCTTCGCCTTTCTACGTATGCGCGAATCAATGATTTCGGAATGATCGAAACTCCTTATGCAAAGGTAAAAGGAGGAAAGATTACGGATGAGATTGTTTACCTTAACGCCCTTGAAGAAGAAAACTTCCGAATCGCTCACGCTGCTATTCCTTACGACAAGTCTGGAAAGATCACAGCTGACGAGGTTGAAGTTCGAATCAATGGAAAACCAGGACTTGCAAAGGGAAATGAAGTTGACTATATCGACGTTTCAACAAATCAAGCATTCTCAATCGCTACATCTCTTATTCCATTCTTGAACCACGACGATGCGAACCGAGCACTCATGGGATCAAACATGCAGAAGCAGGCAACTCCTTGTCTTATCCCTGAAGCTCCTCTTGTTGCTACAGGAATTGAGAAGAAGGCAGTCGTCGATACAGGCCGAATCATCCTTGCCCCAGAAGACGGAGAAATCACAGCTGTTGATGCTAAGAAAGTTGTTTTCACTGGCAAGAAGCACGGAAAGAAAGAATATGACCTTGTTCATTTCTCACGAACGAATGGATTCACAGCTTTCCATCAGCGACCAGTCGTCAATCTTGGCGATAAGGTGAAGAAGGGAGATGTGCTTGTTGATACATCAACATCAGACGGAGGAGAGATTGCTCTCGGACAGAACATGCTCGTGGCATTCATGTCATGGTCTGGAAACAACTACGAGGACGCTATCATTCTTTCAGAACGAGTTGTAAAGAATAGCAAATTCAGCTCAATCCACATTGAAGAATTCGTCGTTAACGTTCGAGATACAAAGCTCGGTCCTGAAGTCACGACATGTGATATTCCAAACGTCGGAGAAGCTAAGCTCAAGAATCTTGCAGAAGACGGAATCGTACGAGTCGGAGCAGAAGTTCGACCAGGAGACATTCTTGTTGGAAAGATTTCACCAAAGGGCGAGACTCAGCTTACACCTGAAGAGCGACTTCTTCGATCTATCTTCGGTGAAAAAGCTCGAGACGTTAAGGATACATCAAAGCGAATGGAAGGAGGAAAGCGAGGTCGTGTCATTTCAGTAAAGATCTTCTCACGAGAGAAGGGCGACAAACTTGAATCTGGAATCATTAAGAAAATTTACATTGAGGTCGCAGAACTTCGAAATGTGTCAGTCGGAGACAAGCTCGCAGGACGACACGGAAACAAGGGAGTTATCTCTCGAATTCTCCCAGAAGAGGATATGCCATACATGGAAGATGGAACACCAGTTGATGTTATTTTGACACCGCTTGGAGTGCCTTCACGTATGAACCTCGGACAGATCCTCGAGCTCCACCTTGGACTCGCAGCAAACACTCTTGGTTACCAGGCTATCGTTCCACCATTTACAGGTGCTACAGATGTTGAAATCAAGGAAGAGCTTGTTAAGGCAGGCTTCGATGCAAGCGGAAAGATGAAGCTTCGAGACGGACGAACAGGAGATCATTTTGATCAGCCAGTCGCTGTCGGATACATGTACATCCTCAAGCTTCACCACATGGTTGAAGACAAGATCCACATGCGATCAATTGGTCCCTACTCTCTCATTACTCAGCAGCCTCTTGGAGGAAAGGCACAGGGAGGAGGTCAGCGATTTGGAGAAATGGAAGTCTGGGCGTTGCTCGGACACGGAGCAGCTTATACGCTTCGAGAAATCCTTACGATCAAGTCAGACGATATTCAGGGACGATCACAGGCATTCGACTCTATTGTTAAGGGTGAACGCTTGAAGCAGCCAAACCTTCCAGCATCATTCAACGTACTTCTTAAGTCATTGAGAGGACTTGCACTTGATGTTGAACTTATTAAAAAGGGTCGCTCTGAGGTAGAGACTGAATAATAAAACCACTATGAATATGAAAAATAATCAAAAAGGTTTTGCAATTCAGCTCGCTATCGCCATCGTCGCAATTCTCGTTATTGGTGCATTGTATTTTTCAGTAAAGAAAGATGCACTCGCTCCAGCACAGACGACAAGTACTTCGACTAAGCCAGTTGCTTCTACTACGGTTACAACTAATACACCTAAAGTCACAACAACTTCAACTAAGCCAGCTATTCCAACAACATATCCACCAGCAGCTACTGTAAATACTTCAGGTGCATCATCTATCGGAATCCTTTCTCCGAACGGAGGAAACTTCTACGAAGTTGATGAGACAGATATCGGCGCATCTATTCCTGTTACTTTCTCAATCAAGAATGTTAGCGGACTCTCAGTCTACCTTGTTGATTCAGCAGGAAAGTCAGTTGCTTCAGTTACTGATACGAATCCAGATAAAGAAACATCATTCATTTTCTTCATCAATCAAAATAAGACTGTAAATGTTATTAAGAGTGGGGAGTATAAAATAAAAATATGTGATCTTAAGGGCAACATCTGTGACTCAAGCGATAAATCTTTCGTTATCAGATCATTTACTTCAGGTCCTGCAATGATTACTGTTGCCGAACCAGCTGTAGGTGAGATGTGGAAAATCGGATCACAGCATAAGATTTCATTTACAACAAAGGGTAACATCAAGCCGGAGTACAGGGTTGCTGTTATGATACTTAACCCTAAGTTTACTCAACTTGCTACGGTTGCAGCTACTTCAACATCATATCTTTGGACAATTCCAAAAACGATTTGCTGGGAAGGGAACGCTTGCGGTTATCTAGCGCCAGGTTCATACACTATGAGTGTCCGTCTTTATGATCGAGAGCCTTCCGCAGACATTCCAGCCAAGGCTTTAGACGAGAGTGAGATGAAAATAACTATTACTAACTAACCATATGACCATGCAAACAAACACAAACAAAAGAATGAATGATCCCCAGGATTTCGATGCAGTGAAGCTCGGTGTGGCTTCCCCTGAGAAGATCCTCGAATGGTCATTTGGTGAAATTACAAAGCCAGAAACGATCAATTATCGAACGCAGCGTTCTGAAAAGAGCGGACTTTTCGATGAAAAAATCTTCGGTCCAGATCGAGACTATGAGTGCTACTGTGGAAAGTATCGAGGAATTCGATATAAGGGAATCGTCTGTGAAAAGTGTGGAGTCGAAATCACACGATCAATTGTTCGACGAGAGCGAATGGGACACATCGAGCTTGCAACGCCGGTATCTCACATCTGGTTCCTTCGATCAATGCCATCACGAATCGGCCTTGTTCTCGGAATGACAACATCAGACCTCGAGAAGGTTGTTTACTTCGCTGGATACATCGTTACAAAGATTCATCAGGGTGAAAAGGACTCTTTCCTCAAGGAGCTTGATTCAGAATTTAAGACAAAGGTAAAAGCAGCTCAAGATGAAAAGACAAAGGAAGCCCTCAAGGAGCTTGTAGTTACAGCTCGAAAGGAAATTGAAAGCCTCGAGCCAGGATTCGTCATGGATGAAGTCATGTACCACAAGTTCTCAATGAAGTATGGAGCTCTCTTCGAAGCGAACATCGGTGCAGAAGCTATTTTTGAAATACTTAAGAAGACAGATCTCAACAAGCTTCTCGCAGAACTCGAAGGTGAATTCCAGAAGGCAAGTTCTCTTGAAAAGGAGAAGCTTTCAAAGCGAATCTCTTTGATCAAATCAATGATTAAATCAGGAACTCGTCCAGAATGGATGTTCCTTACACGAATTCCAGTTATTCCACCAGCATTGCGACCGATGGTTGCTCTTGATGGAGGACGATACGCGACATCAGACGTCAATGACCTTTACCGACGAGTTATCAACCGAAACAATCGACTTTTGAAACTGAAGGAAATCGATGCTCCAGATGTTATTCTTCGAAACGAAAAGCGAATCCTTCAGGAAGCAGTTGATGCTCTTATCGATAACTCTATCCGACATGGCGCAGCAACAGGTGCAGCGGCAATCCAAGCTCAGAAGCGAGCCCTCAAGTCTCTTTCAGACAACTTGAAGAGCAAGCGAGGACTCTTCCGACAGAACCTTCTCGGAAAGCGAGTAGACTACTCAGGACGATCAGTTATCGTTGTGGGACCAGAACTTGCACTCGACCAGTGTGGACTTCCAAAGCACATGGCACTTGAACTTTTCCGACCTTTCGTTATCTCAGGACTTTTAAAGCGAGAACTTGCTTTCAACATCCGAGGCGCAGGACGACTTATCGATGATGGATCAAAAGAAGTTTGGGAAATCCTCGAAGAAGTGATTAAGGGCAAGTACGTTCTTTTGAACCGAGCCCCTACGCTTCACCGACTTGGTATCCAGGCATTCCGACCTATCCTCATTGAAGGAAACGCTATCCAGGTTCACCCACTTGTATGTACAGCTTTCAACGCTGACTTCGACGGAGACCAGATGGCCGTTCACGTTCCACTTGGAGTTGAGGCTCAGCTCGAGGCAAAGGAGATCATGGCTTCTGACAAGAACATTCTCAAGCCGGGTAACGGAGATCCTACAGTTGTAGCGAAGCTCCTCGATATCGTACTCGGATGTTTCTGGATTACAAAGACAGTTGATGGCGACAAGGGTGAAGGCAAGGTATTCGAAAGCCCTGAAGCTGCTCTTACTGCACATAACTTCGACGTTATTACTTATCGAGCAAAGATCAAGATACTTCCACCAGAAGATGCTAAGTACAAGCAGTTTGAAGGAAAGCTTTTTGAGACGACAGTCGGACGAATTCTCTTTAATGAGATGCTTCCTTCCGATTATCCTTTTATCAACAAGGAAATCGATCGAAAGAAACTTTCAGCTATCATCGACGACTTGATCATCTCTCACGGAATTGAGAAGATTCCTGGTATCCTCGACGGAATCAAGAAGTTCGGATTCAAGTATGCAACTCACTCTGGAACAACATGGGGAATCGACGACGTTGTTATCCCTGAAGGAAAGAAAGAAGTTATTTCAAAGGCCAAGGCTCATTCAGAAGAAGTCATGCACCAGTTCGGTGAAGGACTCCTTACTGATGAAGAGCGACTTCGAAAGAATATCGAAATCTGGCACAAGGCAAAGAACGATGTTGAGAAGCTCATTCCAGGATCACTTGATCGAATGGGATCAGTTTATGACATGGTCAACTCTGGAGCTCGAGGATCATATTCTCAGATCACACAGATGGCAGGTATGAAGGGACTTATCGCTTCAACATCTGGAGAGACAATCGAGTTCCCAATTCTTTCTTGTTCAAAGGAAGGACTTACACCGATTGAATATTTCATTACAACTCACGGTTCTCGAAAGGGTCTTACCGACACAGCGCTCAACACAGCAAAGGCCGGTTACCTTACTCGAAAGCTCTTCGTTGTTGCTCAGGATGTTATGGTCAATGAAGACGATTGTGGAACAAAAGAATCTATAACAATAAAGAAACAGACTGCATCAGGTATCAGCATTCCTCTTTCAAAGAACATTCGAGGACGAGTTCTCGCAGAAGACCTTACAGATACATCTGGAAAAGTTCTCTTCAAGAAGAATCATCTTCTTACGAAGCAGGAAGCAGTTCAGATCGAAGACGCTGGCGTTAGCGCAGTTCGAGTGCGATCTCCTCTTTCATGTAAGAGCGTACGAGGTGTGTGCGCGCAGTGTTACGGAGTAGATCTCGGACGAAACAAGCTCGTTGATCTTGGCGAAGCAGTCGGAACAGTTGCTGGTCAGGCTATCGGAGAACCAGGAACACAGCTTACGATGCGAACATTCCACGCCGGAGGTACGGCGTCAGTTGGAGGAGACATCACTCAAGGTCTCCCTCGAGTTGAGGAAATCTTCGAAAAGCGACGACCAAAGAATCCAGCAGTGGTTGCTACGGTTTCAGGAACAGTCACAGAGGTGAAGGATCTTGGAAAGGAGAAGGTCATCAAGATCATGCCAGAGTTGGAAGATCGAGCGAAGGGAAAGAAGGCAAGCGAGGTGGAGTATCTCTACAACATCAAGCGTGTCCCTCTCGTGAAGGTTGGAGACAAGGTTGAGAAAGGAGCAATCATTACTGACGGTTCTGCAGATATCGATGAGAAGTTCGAATACGCAGGTGCAGAGAAAGCAAAGAACTACGTGATCAGCGAAGTCGGAAAGATTTACGAGCTTCAGGGAGAAACGGTGGCGCGAAAGCACATCGAGATTATCGTGAAGCAGATGTTCTCACGACGAAAGGTTACGAGTTCTGGCGACACAAGTCTTGCAGAAGGAACTATCGTAGATGATATGCAGCTTCAGGAAGAGAATGCGAAGGCAAAGGAAGCGGGAGGATCTCCTGCAAAGGCGGAACAGGTCGTGATGGGTATCACAGAAGTTTCACTTTCTCGAAAGAGCTTCTTGTCAGCAGCGTCATTCCAGCATACGACTCGAGTGCTTATCAACAGCGCAGTTCGAGGTAGCGAAGATGATCTCATCGGTCTTATGGAAAATGTTATCATCGGTCGCCTCATCCCAGCTGGTTCTGGTTTCATGGGAAGCCCGAAGCAGAAGATGATCGAGACAGTGCAGCCTACAGAAGAGGAGTTGAGAGGATATTAGAAGGGAAGTTAGAAAATTTTATAAAAGCGAAAAGAGCCCCAGAAACGGGGTTCTTTTTGTTATTGACTTTATGTCATAAGTCGTGTTATAATATATAATAGTGACGTAAGGAGATAGGTGTGCATCTCTTAAATAAAAACCCCAAGGGCCCCAGGTCCTCGCACATAGTTTGAAAATTGGAGACTAGTTATGAAAAAAGGATTGTTAACTCTTGCAGTCGTAATCGTGACCTTTCTTCTGATGTTTGGTATCGTTGTATCAATGCGACCATGTCCGGTAGAGATCGGGAAGGTTGTGAAAAACGCCAACGGTGAGTATGAATTCAAGATGGATTGGATGGCGAGCACTGATCACAAACTTCCGATGTTTGTTCTGGACTACGACGCTACGAATCAACCCATGTGGGGATTCGTCCTGTTGGATAATACCAATGACATCGCGTATGTTATTAACCTCGGGTTCAAGCCCGTGGCCTACGGCAACTTCATGGATATGAAGTATACCGGACTTCGGATGCACCCGATTTGGTCTGACGAGGGATTTATTGATCCGGTCGGTAGGGCCAAGGTTGATGGCGTACCGAAGACATTCTATATTCCGGTCTGGCTCGATAAACGTTCATAAGACCTGACACTTCAATTTTTCAGGCAACTCGGCTTCAGTATGGAGTCGAGTTTTTTCTTTGTCTAAAAAATGATTGACACTTACCTAAGTCTTATGATATAAATCTGTAAACCTCGCACGAACGAACCATCAACCCAGTAAAGGAATTATGACAACCTCGAGAAACTTGGAACAGTTTTCAGCACAAGAAGCTTTTGAGCTTTTCAGATCAACGCAGACTGCGCTACAACAAGGCGGTCGTAGTGAATCAGAAATTGCTGAATTTCAGTCGGTAAAAGCTGCCGCAGTCGAACGTATGAAGGCAGCTTGTGCTGGATCACCCAATGAACTTGCCTACTACCAGGCGCTGGTTCACAACATGGACTATCTCGCTTGGCCAAAAGTTTGAATCAAAGCAAAAAATACACAGAAGCGGCTCTAACCATGAGCCGCTTTCTTTTGGTTAAAAATTCATAATTTCTTCATCTAGGTTTGCTAAGCTCAAGTTATGAACGATGAATCATATAACAAATGGAATAAGGTAAAGAAAAAGGTGAATAGAAATTCTACACCTGACTTTTTCTTTAAGGAAAGAGAGATCTGGTGGTGTTCTTTGGGTATGAATATTGGAGTTGAAACAAACGGTAAGAACGATTTATTTGAAAGACCTGTTTTAATATTAAGAATATTCAATAGGGAAATGATTTGGATTGTTCCAGTTACATCTTCTCTTAAAAAATCAAAATTTTATTACTCAATCACCATAAGTGGATTAAGGCAATCAATAAATATAACGCAATTAAGAATAGTAAGTTCTAAAAGATTTTTAAGAAAGGTCTGTCAGTTGAGTAATGATGATTTTGATGCGATCAAAAATAACCTGATCATGATTTTAAAAAACGAAACCCCCACGCATGGTGGGGGAATCTCGGAGCCCGAAGGCAATAATACTCTAAGTTTATCAAAATGAAATAACCTGTCAATCGTGACTTTGTCCTTTAATCCGCTATAATGAACGCACTATGTCATCTACCAGCGTCGAGAAAATCAAGGAACGGCTCGGTATCGAGGAAGTCGTCAGTTCATATATAAAGCTTGATCGTGCCGGAAAGAATCTCAAGGGTAAGTGCCCATTCCATAATGAGAAGACCCCATCATTTTATGTGACACCAGAGCGAGGAAGCTATCATTGTTTCGGCTGTGGAGCAGGAGGAGATATCTTTACATTCGTACAACAGTTCGAAGGTCTCGATTTCATGGGCTCGCTCAAACTTCTTGCTGATCGTGCCGGAGTTAAGCTTGAGTTCGATAGAGCAAGTGAAATTCATAAGAGTGAAAAGGAACGGCTACTCGCAATCATGGAGGATGCGACAGTTTTCTTTGAGGAAGGTTTAGCCCA
>JAUPUH010000051.1 GCA_030917665.1 Patescibacteria group bacterium
ATTTTGCGGGAGTATCGACGCTATTTCTTCTTTGAGCTTATCTGGGTTAATCCTTAAAATTATAACACAGCAAGCATGGTTGTTTGTACTTATTTCTTCTTAATGTAATCAGGGTTTGGGAGTTTGATTGAGAGGTTTATACGCTTCTTTTCATCAATTTCTCTGATGACCACAGGTACTTTCATACCTTCCTTGATGTAATCTCCAATTTTTTCAATTCTGAAAGGTGCAATTTCTGAAACATGAACAAGTCCTTCAGTGTTTCCTGCAATTCGTACGAATACGCCGAAATCCATGACTTTTGTGACTTCCCCTTCAAATCTTTCACCCGCTTTGTATTCACGGGTCATATTGTAAATGATTTCCTTTGCTTTTTCCGCTGTTCCGTTTTTTCCTGTTATGAATACTGAACCGTCGTCTTCGATGGTTATATCATCGACACCCGTCTTTTCCTTTATATCTTTGATTGTCTTTCCTCCCCCGCCGATGACAAGACCGATCTGATCCTGCTTTACTTGCATCATGATGATTTGAGGTGCGTTAGGAGAAATGTGTGGTCGAGGTGCTTTGATTTCCTTTTCAATAAGATCAAGTATGGTCATTCGTGCGACCTTGGCCTTTTCAAATGCCTCTTTAAGAATTTCAAGAGGGATTCCATCAACCTTTACATCCATCTGGATGGCGGTAATTCCCTGTCGTGTTCCTGCTACTTTAAAATCCATATCACCATGATGGTCTTCTGGTCCTTGGATGTCTGTGAGTACTTTGTATTCATATTTCTTTTTTCCAAAAAGTTTGCCGAGCATTCCAGCTTTTGCTTCACGCATCATAAGTCCAGATGCAATTCCGGCTACTGGAGCTTTGATAGGAACTCCTGCGTCCATAAGCGCAAGCGTTGATCCACAGACCGATCCCATTGAAGTTGATCCATTTGATGAAAATGCTTCAGAAACGATTCGTATTGTGTAAGGGAATGAAAGCCGTGTCGGAATCACAGGAAGAAGAGCTTTTTCTGCAAGTGCTCCATGACCGATCATTCTTCGGTTTGTTCCACCGATACGTCCTGTTTCGCCGGTTGAAAATGGCGGGAAGTTATAGTGATGCATGAATCTTTTTTCTTCATGAACTTCCATTCCGTCCATAACCTGAGCATCTCCCGGTCCTCCGAGCGTTAGAGCTGAAAGGATGTGTGTTGCGCCGCGATAAAAGATTCCAGATCCATGAAGAATTGGTGACACGCCACCTGCTTTTACATAGAGCGGCCGTATCTCATCCATTTTTCGCCCGTCTGCTCGCTTGTCGTTCTCGATTGCTTCTGTGTGCAGAAGTTCGTTTATTTTTTCATCCAAATATTCTTCCGCAAGGGCTTTGTTGCCTTCTGGGAATTTCTCTTTAAACAATTTCATCCAAACAGCGACTATTTCAGCCATCTTTTCTTTTCCTGGGCCTGCAAATACGTAGTCAGAAAGTTTGGGTGCGATTTCAGAAGCAAAAAGTTCTACTGTTCCTGGTGTAAGCTGAGGCTTTTCGATGGCCTTCTTTGCTTTGCCGATTTCTTTTATTATTCCCTCTTGCCAAGCTTGAATCTTTTCAATTTCTTCGCTTGCTTTTGCAAGAGCCTTGTTTACCTCATCTTCAGCAACTTCCTTTCCTTCTACTTCAATCATGTTGATGAGTCCATCTTTTCCGCACGCTACTAGGTCAAAAGAAATATTCGCTTCTTCGCGTTGTGCGTAGTTTGGGTTTACATGAAAGCCGTCGTTCTTTGAAATTCTGATTGCCGATACTGGTCCATTCCAAGGAATATCTGAGGTTCCGAGTGCGAGAGATGCAGCGATGACTGAAATAACATCAGGATCATCTTCGTCTATTGAAAGCACGGTGAGCACTACTTGTACCTCGTGTCGAATGTGCTGATCAAAAAGCGGTCGGATAGTTCGGTCGACGATTCGTCCAGAAAGAATTGCTTCGTCGGTCGGTCGCCCTTCCCTTCGGATAAATCTGCTACCGAGAATTTTTCCTGAAGCATAGAATCTTTCCTCGTAGTCGACGGTGAGTGGAAAGAAATCACCACCTTTCGGTTCCTTGCCTATCACAGCAGTGGCGAGTACCACTGTGTTTCCATACCGCATCATCACCGAACCATTCGCTTGCTCTGCCAAGTCATTGAATTCTGCTGTTAGGGTCTTACCACCAACTTCAAGGGAAAATTGTTTGGAGTTCATGCTCCCTATTCTACTCCTGTCCTGACAAATCCGCTATATCGTCTGCTACTGTTCCGAGAGTTGCGTCCTTTGGACCGCGTCGTTTGAACATTCCCCTTCCAGGGCGTCCGTTTGGTCGGCCACCGTTTCCTGCTTTTGCAGCGAAGCGATTACCGATAAGATATTTGCTGACATTTTCATCGAGATCATAGAAATCGTCTACGACTTCGCGGAGTTTTGTTGATGTTGATTTACCGAATGATACTACTTCTACCTGACAACCCTGATTGACCTGCAAGTATTCCACGAGTGGTGCAAAGTCACCATCTCCTGTTACGAGGATAACCGCATCGAGTTTAGGTGCAAGCTTCACTGCGTCGATTGCGAGTCCGACATCCCAGTCTGCTTTTTTTGCTCCACTACCAAAGATTTGGAGATCCTTGGTCTTTGTTTCGATTCCCATCTTTGTGAGCGCCTCGAAAAAGGCTTTCTCGTCTCCTGCTTCTGTTGTGATAACGTATGCGACTGCGCGGATGATGGACCGCTCCCCCACTGCATCCTTCACTATCTGGCCAAAATTGACCTTTGAGTGATAGAGATTCTTTGCACTATGATAAATGTTTTGCGTATCGATGAATACACCGACTCGCTGTTCCTTATGTTTGATTACTGACATATAAAAATTACTTAACTAGACTAAATTATTAAAAATGATAACGACAAAATATTAAAAAACCTCACCAAAAGAATTGTACCATAGGGGTACAGAAATTACTTAACCTTAAGTTCGAGCTTCTTTGCAATGCTGTTGTAGCGCTTTGGATGCTTCTTCTTGAGATAGTTCATATGAGACTGTCGATCGGCAACCATAGCGAGGAGTCCTCGTCGTGAGTGATTGTCTTTCTTGTGTTTCTTCAAATGACCTGCCAATTCGTCGATTCGCTTTGTCAAAATTGAAATCTGAACCTCTGGAGAACCAGTGTCCTTGTCGTGGATTGCCACGTTCTTGATGATATTTGACTTCTGTCGTGTCGTTAACATTGTGCAGATATACTAGCACGAATGGCTTTAAAGCGCAAGTTTGGTCTGCGTGCGTAGAGGGGTTATACTTTACCCATGTCGCAAAATCTTTTGAGCCTTAAGACCGAATTCCTCCAATATGTTGAGATAGAGAAAGGCCGTAGTCTCAATACAGTTCGCAATTATGACCAGTATCTAAGCCGTTTTCTTGACTACACCAAGCTTAAAGATCCTAAAGATATCACTGATAGTGTTGTTCGTGACTTCAGAATATGGCTCAACAGACAGGAAGCGAAGAAGGAAAAAGGCATGTCAGCCACCACGCTCAAGAAGCGAACCCAGAACTACTACCTTATTGCTTTACGAGCTTTTCTTAAGTATCTCGCGCGTCAAAGCATCCCTTCCCTTTCTCCAGACCGTATAGAGCTTGCAAAAGTGCCCGAACGTTCACTCGATCTCATAACTGCTGAGGAATTAGGCCGTCTTTTATCTGCCCCGGATACTTCTCATATACGAGGATTGCGTGATAAAGCTATGCTTGAGCTCCTGTTTTCAACAGGTTTGCGTGTTTCAGAGCTCTGTTCCCTGCCAAGAGATATTAATCTTAAGCTTGATGAGCTTTCAGTGCGAGGAAAGGGTGAAAAAGTGAGAGTTGTCTTCATTTCTGATGACGCACGTGACGCAGTTAAGCGCTATTTAGACAAACGCGATGATATGGACGATGCACTTTTTGTGCAAATCATGGGGAAAAATGAAAAATTAAATAAGAAACGAGATTCCATGAGGCTTACTTCCCGATCAATCGAAAGAATCATTAAGCACTACGCCATTAAGTCAGGAATTTCTAAGAAAGTAACTCCCCACGTCATTCGCCACTCATTTGCAACGGATTTGTTGAGAAATGGTGCTGATCTACGCTCTGTACAGATGCTTCTTGGTCACGCGAATATCAATACCACCCAGATTTATACACATGTTACTGACAGTGAGCTTCGAAAAGTCCACAAGAAGTTCC
>JAUPUH010000052.1 GCA_030917665.1 Patescibacteria group bacterium
AAATTTTCGTTTATTTCTGAACATTCTCTTGAGTTTTTCGGCATATGCAAATCATGCGCAGGACGCAAGGGCGGTGTATAATGAATCAATGAACAAGGAAATCGCGGTCTTTGGGGGAGGTTGCTTCTGGTGCACTGAGGCAGTTTTTAAAATGCTTAAAGGTGTATCCACCGTGCTACCAGGCTATTCAGGCGGTTCTATCGAGAATCCAACATATGAGCAGGTTAGTACTGGAAATACAGGTCATGCAGAAGTTATTTACATCGAGTTTGATCCATCTCTTGTAAAATACGAGACGCTGCTGACGGTCTTTTTTGGCTCTCATGATGCGACGACGCTTAATAGGCAAGGTAATGATGTCGGAACTCAGTATCGTTCAGCGGTTTTCTATACAACCCCTGAGCAAAAAGAAATTGCAGAAAAAATTGTAAAAGGAATCGATGGCACTGTTACAGAAATCACGCCCCTTAAGAAATTTTATAAAGCAGAGAGTTATCATGAGGACTACTATGCGCGAAATAAAGACGCACCATATTGCCAAGTTGTCATCAATCCGAAACTTGAAAAAGTTCAAAGAAAATTCGCAGATTTATTAATAGAGATATATAAATAAAATGAAAGAAAAATTCACTGAACCACCTTTTTCTGGGAAATACCTCCACAAAACAACAGATGGCACATATAAGTGCGTTGCATGCGATAATCCGATTTTCTCATCCGATGCTCAGTTTGATTCGGGTACTGGTTGGCCGAGCTTCGATCAGGCAATTCCTGGCGCTGTAAAGGAAATTCCAGACAGTGATTACGGTATGAATCGTGTTGAAATCGTTTGTGCAAAATGTGGTTCTCACCTCGGTCACGTTTTTAATGATGGACCAACAAAGACCGGTAAAAGATACTGCATCAATTCTGTTTGTCTAAATCTTGAGGAAAAGAAACAGGACGGGTTACCCAAGGCTCTTGCCTTCGATCTTGATGGAACTCTCGCATCAAGTAAGTATCGAATTGAGGATGACATGGTAAATGTTTTATGTAAAATACTAGCGCATGTACCGATAGCTGTCGTTTCAGGAGCATCACGTGAACAGTTCAATGAACAGTTTTTGAAATATTTCCCTAAGGATTTTGATTTTACTTCTAAGCTCTATATTTTCCCTCAGAACGGTGCTGAACTTATTGAATACAAAAACGGTTCATGGGTTGTTGATTATGAGAATTCTTTGGATAAGAGAAATGAGAAAGAAATTGTCTCAGCCCTAAACTTAGCACTAAAAAAGTTTGATCTTAAAGAAAACCGAGACTACGGCAGTCTCATTGAGAGTCGAGGAGATCAGGTAACACTCTCTGCTTTAGGACAAAAAGCACCTCTTGAATTGAAGCAGAAATGGGATCCGGATCAAGCAATTAGGATTAAAATGAAAGCTTTTCTCGAGCCACTTTTACCTGATGATGAAATCCGGATTGGGGGAGCCACTTCTATCGATATCACAAAAAGGGGTATCCATAAGGCGTATGCAATGAGTTACTTTATAAAGATGCTCAATATCCCTAAAAATGACCTGCTTTATATAGGGGATGCCTTGTTTCCTGGGGGCAATGATGAGATTGTTAAAAAAAACGGCTTCGTTTGTCAACAAGTGGACAACCCACAACACACCCTAATCATTCTTCGTGATATACTTCAGAAATATGAAGAAGCTAGTAGAAAATAGGCCATGGGGCAATTTTGTAGAATATACTCACAACGAAGCTACCACAATAAAAATTCTTACAGTAAATCCAGGCCAAGAGCTGTCGCTTCAGTACCATGCCCACAGGAAAGAATTCTGGAGGATTCTGAGAGGTAACCCCAGTATAGTTATAGGAGAAAAAAAGGTCGAGACAAAGCCTGGAGATGAATTTGAGATTTCTGAAGGCACTCAACATCAAATATCAGCAGGAAATGATGGGGCGGAGATCTTGGAGATTTCTTTTGGAGATTTTGATGAACAAGATATCGTTCGTATAAAAGATAAGTATGGCCGTGCATAAAAAAACTGATTCTGGTTATGTCTACCTAGGAATTTTTCAACACAAGGGAAAAATCGGTCTTTTGGAAAAGGATAAAAAACAGAATACAAATTTTTGGATTTCTTGGAGTGAGGATGGTACTACTTTTGAACGTGATAATCGAAGAGTTTTTTTTAGTTTTGGCTTGAAGAATCATAAGCCAGATCAGTGCAGTAATTTTCGTTTTTCGAATTCTGATAAAAAGACCTTCGTCGCCTATACAAGGACAATAAAGAATAAGGATTATAGGGTGGTTGCAGAGGCAAGAAATCCATATGAATGGGAGGTTGTATCAGAAACCCCATCCCTCGGTTATGAGTCAGTTATTGTGCCTGATAAGATTAATAAGAATTATGTAATGTATGAAGGTGGTTCTTTTGTGAGGTGTCTCGTTTCGAAAGATTTGGAAGGTTGGAATGATAATAACACGCTGCTATTTACTACAAGGTATGGATTTTTTGATAGGGATTCAGTTACCCTTATCGGCACATACGTTTCTACAAAGGGCTTAATCTTGATCTATTCTTCTCTAGAACAAGACGGCAAAAATTATAGACCACATATAGGTGCTGTACTGCTTGATGAAAATGACCCTTATAAAATTCTGTGGCGTTTCCACAACCCACTTTGGAAAAGCGATATTGTTTTTTCAAAAAACACAGAATACAGGATACTTGGAATGATATCGAGCGATGATGATGTCCATGTTTTCTTCTGCACGGACAATATCATGATCACCGTCTGTCTCGATGTTAAGGATTTTTCATTAAAAATCCCGGCTCAACCAAGCAAGCTTTTCATAAAACACAAGAAGAATCCGATACTCAGTCCACATTCAGCGCATCACTGGGAGAGCCAGGGCTCGCTCAATCCCGCAACCATAATGGACGACAAGGGACATGTCCACTTACTCTACAGGGCAATCGGTTCTGATGGGGTTTCCCGTATTGGCTATAATTTCAGCAAAGACGGTATTCATTTCGACGATCGGCAATCTGACCCAATATTTGCGATGAGGAACCCACGAAGAAAGATCAAAGAACCAGCGAAAAAATACGACCCAGTCATGTATCCATCTGGTGGAAGTTGGGGAGGATGTGAAGACCCGCGTGCGGTAAGGATAGATGGAAGGGTATATGTTACGTTTAATGCTTTTGATGGTTGGGATTTTCTTCGAATCGCAGTGATCTCCATGGCTGAGAAGGATTTTTTCAAAAGGAATTGGAAATGGAGTAGCCCCATCTTGATTTCACCAGAAAAAGAAGTTCATAAAAACTGGGTTCTGTTTCCCGAAAAGATAGGGGGAAAATTTGCAATTTTACATAGCATATCACCCAAGATCCAAATTGATTACGTAAAAAAAATAGAAGATCTTGATGAGGGTCCGCAGACAATTAAAAGTAATTTCAAACAGGATGCTACTAGAGCGCCAAGTTGGGATAGCTGGGTTCGCGGCGTGGGTCCTCCACCCATAAGAACTAAGTATGGATGGCTTGTGCTATATCATGCGATGGATCACGGAGATCCAAATAAGTATAAGCTCGGCGCAATGCTTTTGGATTTGAAAAATCCAGAAAAAGTCATTGCACGCTCTAATCAACCTCTCATTTCACCAGATAAATGGTATGAAAATGATTGGAAACCTGGTGTTGTTTATGCGTGTGGAGCCCTGGTTAGAGACGGTGTGCTATTTGTTTATTATGGTGGCGGTGATAAGCATGTATGTGTGGCGACTGCATCCATTGATGAATTTCTCACGGATCTAATTAAACACAAATAACTATGTTTTCCATAAAAAAATCCAAACATAACCCGATTATTAAGCCCGATCCTGCTCATGAGTGGGAGTCCTTCGCAACGTTCAATGGATGTCCTATAAATGTCCGCGGGACGACAACTATCCTCTACAGAGCGTCATCTGCGCCTAAGAAATTTGAATCGACTAATTTTTCGCTTTCTACAATAGGTAAGGCCGTGAGAACTGTGTCAGGGAAATGGACGACGAAAGGCCAATTGATTTTTCCTGTAGAATCTTGGGAGCGATATGGTTGTGAAGATCCTCGAGTCTCCTATATAAACGGGACATACTATGTTTTCTATACCGCACTCAGTCTCTTTCCATTTAGAGGTGATGGTATAAAAGTTGCTGTTGCATTGAGTAAAGATTTGAAAACTATTCAGGAACGTCACCTCGTTACGCCATTTAATGCCAAGGCGATGTCTCTATTCCCAGAGAAAATAGGAGGTAAATACACTGTAATTTTTGCATTACATACCGATGATGGGCAGTTGGCAAAGATTTCCTTGGCTCAATTTGAAAAGATTGAAGACATGTGGAATGAAACAAAATGGAATGAGTGGTACAAGCACCCTGATGATTGGAGTATTCAGATACCCAGAGGAGATAATGAGCAAGTAGAAATTGGTGCGCCACCAATAAGGACTCCACATGGCTGGCTTCTCGTTTATTCTCACATTAAGAATTATTTCTCTGATAACAAGATTTTTGGTATAGGTGCTGTACTACTTGATGCTAAAAATCCAAAAAAGGTAATTGCACAGACAAAAACACCTTTCATTGTTCCCGAAACGGAATATGAAAAAAAGGGGACTGTTCCGAATATAACATTTCCTTCAGGTGCGATTTTGGAAGACGATAAGCTTGAAGTTTTTTATGGAGGAGCTGATACAGTCTGCGCTTCAGCAGAAATGTCATACTCAGCTCTTGTTGCATCGATGACTTTTTCAAAAGGGGAAGTCGTCCCAGCAGCAATAAAGTCGTATCGAAAAGCACATACGTTTGCTCGTGTTGGTGATGAGCCTCTTCTAACTCCTGATAAAAATCATCCCTGGGAATCTCGAGCTGTTCTCAACCCAGCTGCAATTGAAATTGAAGGGACAGCTCATATTCTTTATAGAGCAATGTCAGATGATAATACTTCCACTATAGGACATGCGACGTCTCAGAATTTAAAGACGCTTAAAAAACGCGACCCAGAGCCAATCTATACACCCAGAGCACCATTTGAAGAAAAAAGAATTCCAGGTGGAAACTCTGGTTGTGAAGATGCCAGAGTAACTCTTATAGACGACAGAATCTATATGACATATACAGCGTACAATGGTGTGGAACCACCCGCGATTGCCCTTACTTCGATTAAACAAAAAGATTTTGTTGCAGGAATCTGGGAATGGAGTTCACCTATTTTGATAAGCAAAAATGGAATCGACGATAAAGACGGAGCACTTTTTCCTGATAAGATTAACGACAAATATGCCCTAATCCATAGGGTCAACCATGCAGTTTGTATTGATTATTCTTCTACGCTCGAATTCAAAAATAGGGATCAATTTAAGGATAAGGTCATACTCGCACCACGGCCTGGTATGTGGGATAGTAGAAAAGTCGGTATAGCGATGCCACCATTTATATCTGAATATGGGTGGATCATGTTATATCACGGTATTGGCGATGATGGCGCATATCGAGTTGGTGCAGCGTTGCTAAATATATCTGATACTGAAGAAGTCATTTCACGTACAGCATATCCACTTTTTGAGGCAGAAACTGAATTCGAAAAAAAGGGAGAAGTTAATAATGTCGTATTTCCTTGTGGGGCAGTAGTAAGGGAAGATACACTTTATATATATTACGGAGGAGCGGATTCTGTTGTGGGTGTTGCAACTATAAAGATGAGGAATATTCTAGAAAGTCTCGGAGTAGAGTAGTCATTATGCTATAATGACCCCGTGAAAAGAACCTTCGTTATTTTGTTGGCTATTTTTATCGTTGTGGGAATAGCGACCTATTTCTCACGTTTTTTTGATTTACCTATCGACATAAATATCAAGCCAGATAACAAAGAAGAGCTTATTGTGGTCATTTCACCGCTAAAGGACGATCAAATTTCATCTCCGTTGAGCATTGCGGGTCGCGCTCGAGGGCAGTGGTTTTTTGAGGGTAGTTTCCCTATAGAACTTCAGGATGAATACAAAAACGTCATTGCAGAGGGTCACGCTACAGCTCAGGGCGAATGGATGACAGAAGATTTTGTGCCATTTCTTGGAACGCTTCAGTTCAATAACTATATTCCAGGACACGAAGGTTTCCTTATTTTAAGGAAAGATAATCCTTCAGGTCTTTCCGAACACGATGATCATATTAGGATACCCGTAATATTCGAATAATATGTCAGAAATAATCAAACAACAAGCACCCCTTATCTTAGCTGAAATAAAAAAGGCAAAGAATATTTTGCTTCATTGCCACCCGAAACCGGATCCAGATAGCGTGGGTTCTGCTTTAGCGATGAAATTTGCTCTCGAGCAACTCAACAAAAAAGTGACTCTTATTCAGGGTGACAGCGAGATACCAAAAGCCTTTGTATTTCCTGGGGTAGAGGCAATCGTTAAAAAATCTTACGGAGAAATTGACTCTACTCAGTTTGATCTTTTCATTATTCTTGATAGCGGAAGTACAGACATGGTTTCGTTTAGGGCAAACCCAGTGTTTCCGGAAAATATGGTGACTATCGTCATCGATCATCATGCAAGTAACAAAGGTTATGGAAAAATAAACTGCATCGATTCTAACTATCCGGCAACCGCACAGCTTCTTTTTGATTTATTTAAGGAAATGGGAATAAAGCTCAACCACGACATTGCTCTCAATCTTTTTATGGGAATTTATACAGATACAGGTGGGTTTAAGTATAGAAGCGCAACAGCAGACACACTTGAGGTTGCGGCGGAGCTCGCTCGACACGCGCCAGATTTTACTGAAACCATATTTACAATGGAAAACAGCAATACAAAGGAAACTCTTTTGTACCAAGGCTTGGCGCTCTCATCCATACAGGAATTTTGTGGCGGAAGGCTGGCAATAAGCGCTATCTCATACGACCAGCTCCAAAAAAACAACATTAAGGAGGAGGATTATAGCGGGATTACAATTTCAAATATTCTCAAGTCCGTCGTCGGATTTGATGTTGCTGTCGGTCTTGTGGAGAGAGGTCCTCTAAATGTGGGGGTTGGTCTCCGTACGCGAGATTCAGAGAAGTATGATGTTTCAAAACTCGCTGTTGCTCTTGGTGGGGGCGGACACAAGTCAGCTGCAGGAGCAAAGCTTAAGATGTCATTAAGTGAGGCACTTGAGAAAGTGGTAAAAACCGCAGAAGAATTATATAATTTCTAACCTATGAATAAAATTTATACGCTCATTATACTGGTAGTTATCGTCGGTGCGATTTATTACATGAGACCCTCGTCACCGCCGGTTTCAACAAGCGCCAATCTTTACTCGACTTCGACAGCCCAGACAGCACCAATTACAACAACTAATAATCAATCAACAAATCTTATGCACATAGTCACACTCGAAACCAATAAAGGAACAATCGTCTTTGAGACATTTGATGCTGATGCACCCAAGGCAGTTAGTAATTTCATAACATTGGCAAATAAAAACTACTATGACGGAATCATTTTTCAT
>JAUPUH010000053.1 GCA_030917665.1 Patescibacteria group bacterium
ATTTGGTAAGGCTTTTTGAATAGTAATAGGGGACAATTGTTCTTTTTGAAGTTTATTCAGGCTAATTAAATCAAGTTTTAAGAGGGCAAAATCCGAATTTCCTGTCTGTGGCGCTCCTTCAGTATTAATATATTTTCCATATTCTTTTACCCACTCTGGTGAAATGAAAGAAACTTTCATACCAATTGAACCTGAAGCTGGATTCCCAAAACGAGCCAAGCACACTACATTTGGATTTGATTCAGATAAAAGAGGGAATTGGGCAACATGAGCGTTAGTAAGAACAGTTCCGTCACGATGTATTAGAACTCCACTTCCAGTAATGGTTCTACGTTGATTTGTCATTTTGCCATTTACTACAATCTTCTGTGAACAGAATATGTTTACTAAGGCATCTTCTGCACGTGTTTCTTTCTTTGTAATAGTGGATGCACTAGTTTGATTGAGTGAATTACTGAGAGTGTTGTCTTGAGTATCTGTCTTTGCGGTTTTTGGCGGTTGGTTGATGGGACTTTTTGTTGGGAAAAGGGGTAGAGGATTAAAGACAGGTGCTTTAAATTGAAGGTATTGTAATGGTTCAAGACTAAAAATGTTGAAAGGTCCATTTTTTAGGCTACTTTTGGTAGATCCAGCAACTGAAGCTATAAAAGCATTAGAAAATTGGAGGGATTCTTCAAAGGCTTGTGAAATAGCCCCTATCGGACTTATAGAATGAACCCGTAGAGGCACATAGAAAGCAGTGAGACCTACAAAGGTTATCACCAGTACCGCTGTGCCATTTTTGATGTAGGTTTTCATATGAATATGGGATAAGTATATCAGGAAGTTGTTTTAGAATGAATGCTTTGATATAGTGGTGCATACGCGACATGGTGAAGTCTGGAGTGTCTGCGAAACATATGCGGGATTGGTTTAGTGGTAGAATGACTGCCTTCCAAGCAGTAGACAAGGGTTCGATTCCCTTATCCCGCACAAATAATAAAAACCAGTACAGAAATGTGCTGGTTTTTATTAGTTGCTATTGGATACTGCGAATCGAAAAGCGGAGCGCACCGAGCTTTGCGAGGTCTGGACGCAGCAGCGGACAGAAGCGAGCTGGGGTAGCGAAAATTCCTGAGCAACGGCGAGGGAATTATTCGTGACCGATTCCCTTATCCTAAAAGCATTTCAACAGGCTCCTTTTTTACAAAATTCCTCTTCGCCAATGCAAATATCTGTTTTAAAGACTCAGATACACGTTCATTTTCAATAATAATAGCCTTCAAGTCATGAGGGTCAATAATTCTGACAAACTTGTCTGTCACCTCGATCGAAATGTCTGAATTGTAGTCAGTTTGTGGAACTCTCATAATCTTTTGATGTGATTCCTTGTATTTTTCAAAAAATTCCAATGTCGAATCGTGCTCAGGGGTGATTCCGCTGATGGTTATATTATTTTTCTCTCTTGAAGCGTTCCATTTATGGAAGAGGTCAAGCATAGGCTTTGGTATTGTACCGTCGTCCTTTGCCCAGAAACCGTCATTGGTAGTCCCTTTCAAGCCTTCAATCTTATATAGTAAAGCTTCCTTCATACCGTCCAACCCTTCGAAGTATAGGGTTTTGATATTTTTCTTTGACGGATTGATTGATCGAAGCTTCGGAAGCACTTTCTCGAATCGGTTGATGTTAGAAACGGTTTGTTCATAGAGCTCGTCTGGAGTCTTGGCTTGAAACAAGGCCTTTTTGGCATGAGGAATCTTGATGATAAGACCCTTTTTACGTAATTCATCCAAAATAATATAGGTCGTTGGACGCTTTATCGTTGCCTCGTCCGCAATGTCACTTACTGAAGCCTCACCAAGCTTGAGGGAAGCGAGATAGACCTTAGCTTCTTTGTCAGAAAGGCCAATATGTCCCAAAGAAGCAATAATTTCGTTCATATGAACAGTGTACGTTATTGGTCTTATACTGTCAATATTCATGACAACAAATATATAATTTATAAAATATGCCTATAAATAACGATAGGATAATCATTATAAATGACAATACTTCATCAAAATTGGACTACTATTGACGTATCAAATATACTATTGCCAGATAGAGTTCATTCAAAAGAGGACATAGGAGTTGAGTCTGGAAGTGAGACCATAATCGACCTGCTGACATACTGTCATGCGGATTGCGGGATCACAAACTAGATTCAACTACTTAATACTATGGAAATGCAAGCTAAATACATCACTACTGTCGCCGGTCGCACAACCCTCGAGAACGCAACGACCACACTGAAGCATATCTTCCTTAGGGAAGGCAGCTACTACGAGGTCGAGGCGAATTGCAGGGAGCCGATCGATAACCTTACTCCGATCAATGTGATCAAGCTGGAACCGAAAGATGTAATTCTCACGGGAGAGTTGAAAAGACATCTGGAAGGTTGCTTCTTTGAGTAAATATGGTGGTACACCCACTTGGTTCGAGATCAACCATAAAATCTCTCTGTCTCGGAATGTAATTCCGACTGACGAGTCCAAAAGGACGAAACAGAATGATCTTTGAAAATAGTTGAGTTTGAAAGAAAGGCTGTAATTGACCTGCTGCATGTCGCAAGCGGATTATGGACTTTCAGATCAAACTCAACATAAATATCACTATGAAAATCAAGAAAGTAACTCTGCCTGGATTCGAAGAAAAACACTTTGAAGATGCGGTGATGATCCTGAGGTACCTGGGATGCACCGGGGCTGGACACCAAGGACGTTTCCTGGCCGAGGCCTTCGCTTTTCCGAAGGAAGGAGCTAGGTTTACGGCAGAACTCCACGGTGAAAACCAGTTCGTCTTAGTAAAAGACTCGGATGGACAAGTTAAGGCGAAAGGTTTCGCCTACGACGTGGATCTCAAGCAGTGTAATTTCAAAGTCAAACTCTTTTTGGACGGGTCTTTGGAAAGGGCCGTAATCTTGCATTGTGAGGAATAGTGGTACACCCACTCGGTGAAGCAACCGCAGAGTTCAATCCTCTTAAAACTTTCAACCAACACCCATCTCCTCGGAGCTCTGGGTGTTTTTACTTTTCATAGAGTTCAGAGTAAAATTCATCGTATAGAAATGTGGCATAGAAAAACGGTTCGGGCATATATTTTTGATGTAGATAAAAAAGCTTTTCTTTTGGGAAAGAGTAGTTTGCCTCCGTTTGGCTTTCATCTACCCGGTGGAGGAATTAATAGAAAGGAAGAACCTGAAGATGCCGTTAAAAGAGAACTAAGAGAAGAATTAAATATTCTCCCTGAAAATATAATTAATGTTTCGTATCAATATAGTCGAAAGACTAGAGTCCTAGGAATTCCTCACGCCGAAGGTATTTTTCTTGTCATTGTTCGTAATGTTCAGATTAAGCTGAGTTGGGAATTAAGCGAATCAAAATGGATTGATTCAGAAAGACTTCGTGATAAAAATAATCAAGATCTTATTGATAAAGCACTGAATTTTAAATATGAAGGTGAAAATTAAAACAAAAAACTAAACCATTTCACTCATATCAAGAAATTAAAATCCCCGCTCATTTCTGAGAGAGGATTTTAATAAGTGGGACCAACTGTTTGCTTTGTGATGCAATATCACATTGCATTGTATCAATATTACTTATTGATTGCTTCTTTGAGTGCTTTCGCTGCTCGGAACTTTGCAACCTTCATAGCGGCAACCTTAACCATTTCTCCCGTTCGTGGGTTTCGCGCTGTTCGAGCTGCTCGTGTCTTTGCAGAAAAGATACCAAATCCTGCTACTGAAACTTCATCACCTGTTTTCAATGTAGCGATGATGTTGTCGAAAACTGTATCAACGATTTGCTCAGCCTGTACTTTTGTACTTCCGAGAACTCCGTGAACTTTTTCAACTAATGCGGCTTTGTTCATTTTTTTATTTGCTTTATATACTGGTAATGAGTCGACCTTGTTTTGTTCCGTGATTCTAATTATATATCAAGCCATATTTTGAGCAATAGCTTATCTTGCATACTCAACAACTCGAGTTTCTCGGATGATATGAACTTTAATTTCACCTGGATACTTGAGCTCAATTTCAATGTTTTTAGCTATATTTATAGCCATATTCTTAGCCTGACTATCAGAAACAACTTCTGGATGCACAAATACTCGTATCTCACGTCCGGCTTGCAAGGCATATACTCGTTCCACGCCTTTCTCATTTTTTGCAATTTGCTCAAGCTCTGTAAGGCGTTTTATATAATTTTCAATGTTGTCTTTTCGAGCCCCTGGTCGTCCTCCTGAAATAGCATCAGCGGTCTGTACTATTCTTGATTCAACGGTTTCGTATGGATATTCTTCATGATGTGCTTCCATTGCTTTAACAATATCTTCACTCGCTCCAAACTTTTGTAGGATCTTTCTTCCAATTTCAACGTGAGTTCCTTGTACTTCATGATCAAGTGCTTTTCCAATATCGTGAACTAACGCACCTGTTTTTGCTGTATTCACATTAGCGCCAAGTTCTTCAGCGATCATCCCCGCAAGGTGAGCACATTCGATTGAATGTTGGAGAACATTTTGTCCATAACTCGTTCGAAAGTGTAATCTTCCAAGTATTGCAGTGATACGTGGATCAAGGGGAGTGATACCTGTTTCATATATTGCTCGTTCACCTTCATCTTTTATCACCTTATTGATCTCTTCTTGTGCTAGCGCAACTTCTTGTTCAATTTTTGCAGGTTGTATTCTTCCATCTTTAAGTAGTCTTTCGAGTGCTATTCGTGCGACTTGTCTTCGTATTGGATCAAATGATGAAAGCATAATTGCATCAGGTTGATCATCAACAAGTACTTCAACTCCCGTAGCTTTTTCAAATGCTTTAATATTTCTTCCTTCTTTACCAATTATTTTTCCTTTATCATCCTCTGAAATGATAGGCACGTATGTTGAAAATAGTTCAGCAGGAACAGATACGGCAAGTCTCTGAATAGATACTGCGAGTATTTCTTTAGCTTTTTGTTCTAAAGATTCAGTTGCAAAGTTTTCCAACTTATAAAGACGAGAGGAGAGAGACTTCTCTGCTTCTGTTTCTATTTGCTGAAGAAGTTTTTGTTCGGCCTGCTCTTTTGTTAGTTGCGCTACTTTTTGAATTTCAGTTTCAATTTCAGTCTTGCTGTTATCCACTCGTTCCTTAATTGCCTTTATTTCAGCAATACGAATCTTAAGACCTTCAGCTTCACTTTGAAGTTCGATTTCCTTCATTTCAAGACCTTCTTCCTTCTTCACGAGAGACTCCTCTTTTTTGGCCAGACGCTCATCTGCTTTAATAATACTCTCCTCACGCTCGCGAACTTGCTCACGTGCAGATTTAAGTGTCTCTGAAGCCTTACTTTCTGCTTCAAGAGTGACTTTTTCAGCTTTCTCTCGAGCGTCAAGCATCATCTTTTTAATATCCAGCTCAATTGAATTCTTTTTGCTAAGTGCAACAAGAATTCGGATGAGATATCCAACCGAGAAGCCAATACCCACACCGAGAATGGTGAGGAGTATGGCTGTTTGTAGGGTGATCATGTGATTTTAGATGTTAGAGTACTTTATCAACAATACCGTACTTCTTTGCTTCATCAGCTGACATATAGAAATCTCGATCCATA
>JAUPUH010000054.1 GCA_030917665.1 Patescibacteria group bacterium
TATCATCCTCATCGTTATGTTTACCGCAAACGCTGTAAATATTGCTGATGGTATGGATGGTCTGGCGGGAGGAATGCTTATTTTTTCATTCAGCGCACTTACCCTTTTGAGCTGGACGAACGGCTTCGGTGAGATCGCTATTCTCAATGCCACAATGGTGGGAGCCCTCGTCGCCTATACCTATTTCAATATTAAACCTGCCCGCTTCATGATGGGAGATGTCGGATCGCTTGGAATCGGTGCTTTGTTCGCAGTAAATACGATAGCTATCGGAGAAATCGGCACCATCCTTATGCTTGGCTTCGTCTTCTATGTTGAAGCTTTCAGCGTCGTGATTCAGGTTGCTGGCAAATACATCCTCGGACGACGAATCTTTAAAATGGCACCGATCCACCACCACTTCGAGCTCCTCGGTTGGAGTGAGGAAAAGACCATTATGCGTTTTTGGATTATACATTTTATCTTTGTGGCTTTTGGAGTTTGGCTTGCGCTCCACTAATTTATGGAATACCTACATTGGAAAGAAGAGACAATTATAGATTTTTCCCCTGAAGCTATTTCAAAAAAATATGCTGAGGGTTTTGTTTTTACTCGTATTGGAAAAGGTGTAATGCAACAGACGAGAAGCGTTAGAATTGATTTAAAAAATTTTGAATTGAGCAGCGAGAACCGAAGAATTCTGCGAAAAGGTGAGGAAATTGCTCTCGAAAAGAATTCGATTCCTTTTTCAAAATATTCTTGGGAAATCGGAAAACTTGCCAAAGATTTTTATGATAAAAAAGCGGGCGGCGTTTTTTCTGCAAACAAGATAAAAGAATTAATTGAAACAGGTGAAAATTTTAATTCCCTTTATTCTTTTTCTAATCTTGGCTACGCAATATGCTACGAAAGCGCGAAAATTCTCCATTACTCATATCCTTTTTATGATTTAGAAAAAGCCCCGAAAGACATGGGGCTCATCATGATGACTAAGGCGATTGCCGATGCACAAACAGCCGGGCTTGAATGTGTCTACCTTGGTTCTCTTCAGCGAGCAAACGATACTTACAAACTACAATTCTCTGGAATCGAATGGTTTGATGGGAAGGAGTGGAGTACTGATCTAGAAGAAGTTAAAAAAGTTTTGGGGAAATAATTTATAAAAAGGCAAAAAGAAAAAGCGGGGATGTATAGTGTAACTGACGTTACAAAACATTTCCCGCTTTGAGTGCGATTCCAATCGCACATTTGTCCTCGATCCCTATGTAACTCTGACGAGTTATTCGTTTGCTGCACTTGTCTCATTTTTTCGCTCTCCCAATACATGTTTTGCAATAAGTCAGCTGAATTGCTTTGTACTTGGGCTAAACTAGGTTGTTTTCCGAACTTTCCTTAAACATAGCACATACTTCAACCAAAAGTGTGCTAATGGATGGATCCGATTGTATCCTCTCTAATCTACATTGTATTGCGTTGACCCACCAATTGCCTTACAACGGTCCATCTTTTTCGATTCAAGATGAACGGGCCCCAATTCCGGAATGCCCTGACCGAGATTCACTAGGCTTTTCTCACCGACATCTGGATGCTCCGAGTTCGACCTAGTACTAATTGAACTCTGCACCCCTACATATCCCGGAGCCAAATGCTCCTGCTCTTAACGTGTATTGTCGATTTGCTTACCTTAGTAGTATAGCATATATAGATTAATTGTCAAGCACCTCAAAAAGACCCCATTTTCTTGGGTCAAAAGGCCTTTTCCCGTATAATAGCCACATGTCTAATCCCCAACACATCCACATAGTCGGCATCTGCGGAGTAGCTACCAGCGCCCTTGCTATAGCCCTCCAAAAGAAGGGCTGGAAAGTAACCGGTTCTGACAAGGGATTCTTCCCTCCTGTTTCTACAGAGCTTGAGAAGCATAAAGTTTCCTTTTATGCGGGCTGGCACCCAGAGAATATGGGGACTCCTGATGTGGTTGTGGTTGGTACCGCTTCCGGCTCACAAAATCCTGAAACCGCTTTTGCAAAAGAAAAAAACATTCCGATATATTCGTTCGCAGAAGCGATTGGGAAATTTTTTGTAAAAGAATACTCAATAGTCGCTACGGGAACTTGGGGCAAAACATCTTCAACTGCATTGCTTTGTTTTATCTTAGATAAAGCTGGGCTCGATCCGACATACATGTTCGGCGGCGTTTCACTTTCTCACGACGCATCTGCAAATCTAACCGAGAGCAAATACAGTGTTTTTGAAGGAGATGAATACAAAAGTTCACCAACAGATAACACTCCTAAATTTGTTTATTACAAACCAACACATATTCTCCTTTCAGCAATCTCTTGGGACCACGCCGACCTTTACCCTACTGAAGAAAGTTATTTTGATGCTTTTAAGAAATTAATTGCTGGAATTCCGTCTTCCGGCTTCGTCGTGGCGTGCAAGGATCATGCGAAGGTTCGTGAACTCGTCAAAGACGCTGTATGGTATGGAAAATCGGATGCGGAATATATCTATAGTGATATAACACAATCAAAAGACGGCATTCATTTCAAAATAAATGGAATGGAAATATTCTCTCCAATGATAGGAGCCTTTCAAGCCGAAAATATCGCTGGCTGCTTCGCTATGGCGCATAAGCTGGGGGTCGCTCCAGAAAAAATTGCAGAAGCTATCGCGCAGTTCAAAGGTTTGAAAAGAAGGCTTGAGAAAAGAACAGATGGAAAGATAACTGTCTTTGATGACATCGCTCACTCTCCAGAAAAAGCCGCAGCTGTTCTTGAAAATTTAAGATCAATTTATAAAGGAAAAATCATTACAATATTCGAGCCAAATATTGGAGGACGAAGCCGGGAATCAGCAGCTAAGTATGACAATGCATTCAAGAATGCCGACTTGGTCATTATTCCACGACTCACCAAACTCAAAACATCAGACAAAGAAGCTCCAATGGAAGGCAACGAACTTGCAGCAACCATCGCAAAGACTCAGCCGAATACAAAGTATATTGAGGATGACGTGGAGCTTGTAAAAACACTCCTATCAGAAGCGAAAAACCAAGGGGACGTCATCGCCTTCCTTGGTTCTCACGGGTTCAGAGGAATGATCGAAGAGGCTGTGGGTGCGTTAAAATAAAAGAGCAATGCTCGCAATTTTCACAATTATAATTGGAACGCTGCTAAGCGAAATTGCAGCAAGCATCGGGAAATTTCAAACGCAGCACAAAAAAGAAACCATCTTTCAAATGGGTTTCCTCGAGGCTTTTTGGCCTGCAGTATTTTTCATTTCCATCGCACTCTATAATGGTGGCTTCTATCTTGACCCCGCATCATTCCCCACCTTCTTTGCAAGGATGTTCTTTGAGACGATCGTCTTCACACTCGGACTTGCTATGATTATAAAATCTGACAGGAGTACAAGTGCATTCCTAACCATACTCACCATCCCCCTCCTCCTTCTCGTCGATACGTTTTTGGGATACGAAATCGGACCCCAGCAGATTGCGGGTATACTCATCGTCGTTTTTTCACTTGTTGGACTCTACTCAGGCAAAGGATTAAGAAAAAGTGGCAGTCTCTATGCCATACTCTGGGCTCTTGGAGCAGCTATCACCATTTCTCTCTATAAGTATAATGTAACTCATTACAACTCCGTTGCAGCAGAACAAGGCTATGCCTTTTTAATGCTCCTCATTTTCTTTTTCGTACTTTCGCTAGTTCGAGAGAAAAAGAATCCCATCCCTTTTCTCTTTAAATATCCATATAATGTGCAGTCTCTCGCCCGCGGGGTCGCAATGCCTTTCTTAAGTTTTGCTTATATATTCGCACCAGCATCAATTATCCTTACAGGCAAAAGGGCTTTCTCTGTCCTATGGGCAATTCTCTCTGGAGGACATTATTTTAATGAAAAAAAGCTTGGGATAAAAATCCTCTATCTCGGATTCATCATAATCGGACTTATCCTAGCGTATTAGATCAACTATTTCCCTTCGTCAACAATTTCTGTAGTCAGAATCTCACCCTCTATTTTCTTTGCGAGCAAAGTAATTCCGCAGTGGTTACACTCTATAATCATTCCTTCGCGAACTGATGGGTAACGTGAAAGGTCGATTTCATTTTTGCATTCTGGACAAATTGATTTCATGGCGTTTATTGATTGAAAATACATATATTTAACCGGCTAATAAGGTATCTTCTAATACTACTAAAAACGTTGTACTATATCAACATGATAACTCGCCACGAAGCCTATCCCGAGCTCGCCAAAGCCCTTGAAATGAAGAATCTCTTCTACAAAAGAGAAGATCTGCATCCCTATGGCTCACACAAGGGGCGCTCAATCCCAGTCATGATAGATACCTATATTTCTCAAGGTGCGAGCCATTTCGCCATATCATCTTCGGGTAATGCTGCTCTTGCAGCTGCTTTCTATGTTGAAAAACTAAATCAAGAAAGACCAACCGCTGAAGAAAAAGTCAGGCTCGATATCCTTGTTGGTCAACACATCTCAACAAAGAAACTCCGCAAACTCGAGCAGTTTAAGAATCAATACATAAATATAACTATGCATGACAGACCTTTGCAAACGCTTTTTGCAAAAACGAAGGACCAATCAATCAAAGGATTACGCCAGTCAACCGATGACACCGCACTCCTGGGGTATGCAGCACTTGCTGAAGAGCTCCTTGAAATTCCAAATCTCCAAGCAGTCTTTGTCGGTGCGTCTTCGGGAACAACTGCACAGGCTCTTGCTGAATATTTTGATTCACATACAAAAAAAGTTGAGATTCATATCGTCCAGACCTCTTCATGCCATCCAATATCTGATGCTTTTGTCGATGACCAACTTCTCGATGAACAATCAATTGCGGACGCTATTGTCGACCATGCCGCAATCAGAAAGGACGCCATCGTCAAGCTTCTTGAAAAAAATGGAGGAAGTGGATGGGTGGTTTCAAATGAACAAATACTTTCTGCTCAGGAACTCTCAAGAAGGCATGCAAAAGTCGATATTTCAACTAACAGCGCTCTTTCAGTCGCTGGACTCATGCAGAGTGTATATGTCGGAAAAGCTTGGAGCGGATCGGTGGCCTGCATCATTTGCGGAGATTAGAAATCAGAAAAACAGATTAGAGACTTCGAACAGCTTTCACAAATCTCTCCCCTCTTTCCTTTCTTGAAATATCGATTCCAACAGCATCAAAGCCTGGACTGAAAAGTACCTTCTCACCTTTTTTCGCATGGTCGAGTGCTTCCCTCACTGCTTCTTCAAGAGAGAGAACTTGGACAAAATCAATTTCTGGAAGCTCTTCTAACCTTGATCGGAGGCCGAGCGTTCCGCTACCAGGAAGTAGGATGATCGCAGAAACATATTGAGAAATATTTCGAACAAGATCACTGTAGTCATGGCCTGTATATGCACCACCAAGAATGAGGACGATGTTTTTACCAGAAGAAAGTGATGCTAGAGCAGAGATGGTGGCTTGTGGGACGGTCGAACTTGCATCATTATAGAACTCGATTCCAGAGACCTTCTTCACCAATTCTACCCTGCCCTTGAGCCCTATAAAGCTCTGTAGGACCTCTTTAGCTATCTCAGGTGACACCTTGAACAGTTCGCTGGTTTGGAGGGCCAGGGCGCCATTTTCACGATCATAAATAGTCTTCGTTTTTACATTCCAATCAGGAGGAATAGAGCTACTTCTGGTACGCAAGATTTTAGCTTTTGATGAAAGATTTTTCTGTGATTTTATCGCATCGACGACTGAGTCGGGTGCAACAATAAAGTTGTTGTAGGTTTGAAATTCCAAGATATCAAAAGGAATGTGCGATGTTATAACTGCAACATGTGGACTGATGTGAATATCGTAATAATGCTGCATGAGATTGTCAGGAATCCGAGCGAGTACAACATCACCCTTCTTGATCTTTCTGAGATGCGTCAATGCCCCATTTGTAGATTCAGGATCAATAAAAAAAAGTCCTTGATCCTCGTAATCTGCGAAGGCTTTTTTGAGTATGTGATATATGAGATGGGCGACCGTGCTTTTTCCATAAAGACCCATAACACCAATAAGTGTCACTGATGGGGCGAGCTTGAAAAAAAGAGTGTCCGGGTACTCGATCTGAATTTCAGCTTGGGTAGCTTTTTTAAGAAAAAGGGACTTTTTCGAAAGTTCAGGAGAGATGATGATGAGTTCTGCATCAACAAGCTCCTCTGCTGGAACTTTTCCAAAAACATAGGTCTCAAGCCCCACCTCTTTAAGCTCAGGTAAGAAGCCCTTAAGCCTCTTGTCGCTGCGCATATCATAAAGTGCCACACGGGCCTTGTTGCGGAGGAGGAACTTTATGTCGGCAATCATTTCCCCATGCGGTCCAAGCCCAATGACGGCAACCCTTTTGTTTCTGAAAAAATCCTTGTAATTCACCCCAGCATTATAGCAAATCCGCGTCTTTCGTCCCGTTTTTCATTGTAGCCTCAACGCCCTCGATCAAACCCTTAACTTTTATAAGTTCCTGGAGAAGAGCTTGGAGTTTCATGGTCTCTTCATTTGTAGCATGGTCAAGCGTTGTAAATGCTGAAAGTTTTCTTAAAAAAAGATTATAAACGTCGTTAAAATACTTTTCCAAGGTATCCATGGAACTTCCGGGAACATCGCTTCCGTCACGAATGGTGTACATTACAGCCGGCCTATTCAAACCCTCGAAATACAGATGGTCATCAGAAAGAACTCCGATAATTGATGGTGAAATTTTTGAGTATGTATTCATATTATTATTTAGTAGTGTGCACTAATACTTGCGTATGTGCTTTGGGTAATAATCACATGGTCCAATATACTTATCCCGAGAACTTTTCCTGCCTGTATAAGCTGCTGTGTAATCTCAATATCCTGTGCACTTGGTGTCGCTATGTTCGAAGGATGATTGTGAGCTAGAACGATGGCAACAGCATTGAATTCTATCGCAGGACGAAACACTTCTCTTGGATGTATGATGCTTGTGTTTATTGTCCCGATAGAAATAACTTCGTCGTGAATAATACGATTGTGGCTATTCAGATAAAGTCCACGAAGATGCTCTTTTGGCAAGTTCCTCATGTCGTGCAAATATTCATAAGCATCCTGTGCAGTCCTTATAACAGTAAATCCTGAATTATTTTTCTCATAAAATCTCCTACCGATTTCTCCACAGGCAATAATTTGGCAAGCTTTCATGAGAGGGATATTTAATTCCTGAGCGAGCTTTGAAGGATTCTTCTCTGCAATAATACTCTTCTCGCCGTACTCACGAATAATCCGAGATGACATTTCGAGTACACCCTCGGTCTTTGTTCCTGTATTGAGAATGACAGCCATGAGCTCCTGCAGCGATAGAGTCTCCGGCCCTTGCTTCAACAACTTCTCCCTCGGCTGACTCTCAAGTGGCATGTCGTGAATCTTGAGAATATATTCTCGATTTTCTGAATCAAGAAAAAGATTTGTGTCTTTAAGTTTATAGATTTCGTTTGATGTTTTTATTTTAGTTATCATGAGTAAAGTATACCTACAAACAAAATACGCCCACAAGGGCGTATTTGATAAAAAATTCATTAAAACTTTAGACTTCTGGGGATAACTCTCTTTAAATTGTCTCAATAAGCATCATATTCGTTTCCTTGATCTTTCCAAACGGCATTCCGCCAACAATTACAACCTTATTGCCCTTTGCTCCGATCTTGTTCTTAAGCGCAGTCTTCCTTACGATTTCCATGACCTGCTCTACTGTTGTGAATTTTGGGACAACGATTGAGTAGCATCCAAATGTAAGTGCAAGTTTCTGAGCAGTCATTTGATTTGAAGTAAGAGCGACTACATACTCTGCAGGACGATAACGAGCCAACATGCGTGCGGTACGTCCAGACTCTGTCAAAGCAACGATAAATCGAGCTTCAACTTTATGAGAAGCAGAAACAGCTGATTGAGATGTCACGTCTGTCACACCATGAGAATCCTGATATTCTGCAATCGTATCTGTAGTAAAAACCTCCTTCTCAACGCGAAGCGCGATACGAGTCATCATCTCAACTGCCTCTACAGGGAAATCGCCGAGAGTTGTTTCTTCGGAAAGCATAATAGCGTCAGTACCATCGATGATTGCGTTCGCAACGTCGGAAACCTCTGCTCGTGTAGGTACAGGACTCTTAATCATTGATTCGAGCATTTGTGTTGCTGTAATTACAGGCTTTCCAAGTGCATTACACTTGCTTATAAGCATCTTCTGGACAAGTGGAACTTCTTCGGCAGGAATCTCGATAGCGAGATCTCCTCGGGCAACCATGATACCGTCTGCTAGGTTGATAATCTCATCGATGTTCTCAAGAGCTTCTGGAGTTTCAATTTTTGCGATAATTCCAGCTTTTGATTTTGCAGCGTTAAGAAGGTCTCGTAATTCAGAGATATCAGATGGTCTTCGGACAAATGAAAGTGCAATGAAATCGACTTTGTTCTTGATACCGAACTCAAGATCCTTTCTGTCCTTATCTGTGATTGAGCTCATAGAAAGATACGCACCAGGAAGATTTACTCCTCGCTTGCTCTTGATTTCACCACCTACGATAACCTTCGTAATTACTTCATTGCCCTTTATATCAGTAATCTGAAGTTTCTTCTTTCCGTCATGCAAAAGAATATATCCTCCAACTTTGACCTCCTTTGGAAGAAGTGGGTAATTAACATGGACCTTCTTTTCGTCTCCAACAATCTTCTCTGTAGTAAGAGTAAATGTCTGTCCTTCCTTAAGAACAATGAGTCCGTTCGCAAAATCGCCGATTCGTATCTTTGGGCCGCCGAGATCTTGAAGAACGGCAACGGTTGCTCCTGTCTTTTCTGTTGCCTGCTTAAGGCTTGCAAGACGTGCCTGGTGCTCTGCAAAGTCGCCATGAGAGAAGTTGAGTCTCATAACGTTCATACCCGCCTTGACGAGCGCTGTGAGCTTTTCTGTCGATTCTGTAGCAGGTCCGATAGTGCACACAATCTTTGTTTTCTTGCCGTTGTTCATTGTAAGCTTGAATTATTTTTAATTAATAGGAAACACCATGTTACTACAACTCATGCAGTATTGCAAAATAAGACTACTGCAAGAAAGAAGAATCTAGTACGCGACTGGATTCACCGGAGACTTGGGATACTTCTCTGGATCAATAGTCCTTGTAAAGCATGTTCTTCCCGCTTCATGCTTCCAGTTATTATCTCCCCCGAGCATTGATGGGTAAGCCATGTCCATTACAGCATAACTCCCTCCTCGCCCATATCCGTATTCACCTCTTCCTTGCGTATCTTCAAAGGCAAGAGAAAATGTAGAACATATTTCAAATGAAAGTTTTTCTTTTGCAGAATACTCATAAGCCGCTTTCGTTTCTGGGTCCATTGGAATTACTGAACCGTAAAGTGGGTCATTGAGATCGGTAAGGGTTACTGGAAGTTTTCCTTTCTGCTGCCAATAATTAACGATTTGATATTGAATGTTGGTAAGATCGTTTATTCTTTGGTTATCGAAGCGAAGACCGCGCTGTTTCGTTGGTGAACCAACAGTTACGAAACCAGTAATAATCGCAGCAATCACAAGCACAATCCCGAACCATCCATTGAGCGTACGTGCGAGTTTTGAAAGCTTAAAGTCTGTGTAGAGGCTAAAGAAATAATACTTGCCTATAGATCCTCCAACAAGAAGAACTGCCACCACCTTCCAGACAAATCGAGTTGAGATTTCCCCGTTCAAGTAGGTATTTATAAGAGTTATCAAATCTCCACCGATGAGTGCAATCGTAAGGAAAATTGTTAAATAGATCCTCCACTTGCGTATCCAAAGATCTGCCTTTTCTGGCGTCTTTGTGATATCTCGCCTAATGAGATATTCAAGCACATAAAGCACAGGAACAAGAATAACAAGCATTGATATGGGCCATGCGACCGCATTCGCATAGAAAGAGCCTGCGAGGTTGTCAGGAAAAAAGTAATTTATGACACTGAATAGTAAATTAACGAGAGCGACCGCAGCCAAATAAAGGGTAGCAGTTGCTCCTAAGTGAAGGAAAAAATCCTTCGGTGTTATTTTTATTGTTGGGTTCATATGGCTCTATTTTACCATAAATAGCCAGAGATAGGCTGAACCGAAACTACGTTGTGCGCGTACTAAGATTCGAACTTAGGACCCCACCAGTATCAGTGGTGTGCTCTACCAACTGAGCTATACGCGCATTTTGATACTTTATAAGCCCTGAAAATATACCAGAAACGACCCTAAAGTGCAATAAATATAAGTTTAAAGGCACCACCACGAAACGTATCGTAATGGTGCCTGTTTTCGATCAGCCTTGGGAGCTGCCGATGAGGACTCCTGTGGTTAGGGAGAGGAAACCGATGCGCGAGCTTAAAGCGTCCGGACGCTTGCTCATGGTGCGAAACTTCTCCTTGATTACTGCCTGTTCCTCAGGACAGTTCGTCTCGGCGAGACGTGTTATGAGTTGAGTGAATGGACCGACCGCCGTTTGGATTCTTGTCTGTATCATGGGGGTTTGGGGTATTAGTTTTCAGTTGTACAACTACGAATCCACTCTCCTTTATTTTTTTGATAAATATTTGAAGAGCGGAGCGACTAATACCTTAGCACCCTGTTTAGAATTTGTCAAGTACTACCCTTTTTGTGGTGTATTTGGGTAAACAAAAAGCCGCGGAAGGGATAGAACCTTCACGCGGCCGATGCATTGAAACACCTTAGAAACAGATGTAGATGGCGAGCCCAGCTAGTGCGAGAATCGCAAAGCCAAGAAGCTCTTGCCACCACTTCGGATTGTAAGCTGTTGTCACTGGAGGAGCGCCGTGACTGTTACCTTGTGAGCCACCACACATCAATCTCATAAATGAATTGATGCCGCGTCTTTTCAGATGACGTGATTTAACATGCATAGTTATCCTGGGATGTGAGCCTTTAACAGCTCAGGTTGTTTTTCAAGTTCAAAATATATACTACCACAAACGAAGCCAAAAGTCAATAGTAGAACACGCCTTTGACAGGCCGTCAAAACCAGTACAAAATCACCCTTTTAGGTACGAAAAAACCGCCCTTTCGGACGGCTTTTTCTTATTACTGTTCTTTATTTTGTCCCGTTCATCCGATCAGTTGCGCTTAAGCTGCAACCGATCTATGCCCTTTCTCTCGCGGGCTGAGTGTTCGAATTAAAGTACAGAACAATCCTTTTGTTTATCTATTCGATAAAAATCGACACGGTAAGATGATGATCTAAAAGATCAAAATCGTAGATTCAATTTGAAATAATCCACGAGCAGCTTCCGCTACCCGTGCCTTGTTACGACTTACTCCCTGTCATTGAGCTTACCTTAGGCCACGACTAGCGTAGACTTCGGGTATTCCCAACTCCCTTGAGTTGACGGGCGGTGAGTACAAGACTTGAGAACGTATTCACCGCAGCACTGCTGATCTGCGATTACTAGCAATTCCGGTTTCATGAGGTCGAGTTGCAGACCTCAATCCAAACTGGCGCCCACTTTATAATGATTTGCTTCCCCTTTCGGGTTTGCGCCATGTTGTATGGGCGATTGTATCACGTGTGTAGCCCAGGGTATAAGGGACATGCTGACCTGGCGTCATCCTCACCTTCCTCCCACGACACAGAGCACAATCGGATTGAACCGATGTATGCGCTTTGTCGTGGGCAGTCTCGCCTGACAAATATAACAGACAACGAGGGTTGCGTTCGTTACCCCACTGAAGGGAACAACTCAAGCCACGAACTGACGACGGCCATGCATCACCTGACTAACTGTCTTGCGACGACAATAGTTTCTTACTGTCTTCAGCTAGATTAAACCCTGGTAAGGTTTTTCGTTTATCATCGAATTAAACCACATGATCCACTGCTTGTGCAAGTCCCCGTCTATTCCTTTGAGTTTTAACCTTGCGGTCGTACTACCCAGGCGCTTCTCTTAACGCGTTAGCTTCGTCTCTCGGAGGGTCGATACTCCGAAAAACTAGAGAAGATCGTTTAGGGCGTGGACTACTGGGGTATCTAATCCCATTCGCGACCCACGCTTTCTTGTTTCAGTGTCAGGAGTGCTCCAGTCTGCTGCCTTCGCTTTTGGTGTTCCCCATAATATCAACGCATTTCACCGCTACACTATGAGTTCCGCAGACCCCTCGCATCCTCTAGTCATACCGTTTCCCTTGCATGCCCCCGGTTAAGCCGAAGAATTTAACAAGAGACTAATATGACCACCTACACAACCTTTACGCCCAATGATTCCGGATAACGCTTGAGGCACTCGTATTACCGCTGCTGCTGGCACGAGTTTAGCAACCTCTTATTCGCCAAGTACTATCAATAAACTTTCTCCCTGGCAAAAGAACTTTACATGCCGAAGCACTTCATCGTTCACGCGGCGTCGCTCCATCAGACTTTCGTCCATTGTGGAAGATTCTCGACTGCGGCCACCCGTAGGTGTATGGACCGTATCTCAGTTCCATCGGTGGGGGTCACCCTCTCAGGTCCCCTAGGCGTCATAGCCTTGGTGAGCTTTTACCTCACCAAC
>JAUPUH010000055.1 GCA_030917665.1 Patescibacteria group bacterium
CATTTGCCACGTCCACCCACTTCTCACGAAGTGGGTGATTTGTTTATTCAGGTTTTATTAGTCTAGCTAGGGCGATTTTTATAGAATTCAGGTCGGACAAAGCAATTTTTGAAAGAATTTTATCCATTCTTCTGTAATCAAAATGACGAACCTGCGAAAGGATAATTGAATTTTTTTCATCCTTTATATTGAGGTTGAAATACCACGTTCCTGACTTAAGTTGACTCGTGAGTGGAACACCGATAAACGAAAATCTACCTAATTTTCTAACAACTAAGACCGGTCTCCGGGAATACATTCCCTTCCCGCTAATTTCTCCACCAATATTCTCCCCAATACTACACCACCAAACTTCACCTTCATTAAAGATGGGCGGATTATGGTCTAACTTATCAAGTTTGATCTTAAGAGAAAACCAATCGCGGTGAAGTTTTTAACAAAAAATCTCATTAAACCAATCTACCAAACTAAAATGAAGAATAACTTAAGAAGTATTAAAATCTTAATAAACCTTACGCCGAAGTTATAAATGCCAACACAATCGCAGAGACAATGGCACCGATAAGTCCAACCTTCTGATGTCGTTGTAGTTTCTCTTTATTAATGAATAATCCGAGGAGCACCGCAATGATAATAGAGCTTTCAGAAAGACCTGTGGCGATAGCGATAGGCACAAGAACCATCGCATAAGCGTAAGCTATCCATGCAACGTTGTCAGCAATAGACATTGCAAGCACTTGGGCTGGGTTAGTACGTACATCTGAGATAAGCTTTTTGATTCCTCCACGAAGGACAATAAAAATAAACGATACTGACGCCATTATGATATTGAGAACAAAGTTTGCCATCAAAGGATCAGTAACTCTCGATCCCCAACCAAGGAGAAAGTCTGCAGAGCCCATAAGGAGTGCGCCAACAAAGAAAATGATAACTCCTTTTTCAAGCAAAAAACTCTTTGAAAGAAATTTACCACGGAATGAAACTAAAAACAGATTGATGATAAGTACAATAATTACAAGAATCTGCATCCACGTAATATCATCGCCTAGGAAAAAGAATGCGAGCAGAGCAGCAGCTGGAATTTCAAATGACATAAGCGGCTCAAGAACAGAGATTTTTCCCTTTTTAAAACCTTCAAACGTAAATAGTGCCGCAATGATAAGGACAACTGCTGCGCTAATGAGTATTAAAAGTTCGTTATTACTTGATGCAAATAGACCACCGATATTCCTGTAGACGAATGGCAATAGTACTACGGCACCAAAAGCAGTTATAACAAAAAGTGTTTCCCAGTCGCCGAGCTTTCGTGCTGACCTTTGGATGAGAAAATCACCAAAGCCCCAGCAAAGCATGGCGACAAAAGCTAAACCTACTCCGACTTCAATGGTCATGGTTCAATTATAGCCTATTTTTTCCTCTTCCCCTTCGCCGCCTTTATGAATTCCGTAAATAGTGGGTGCGGTCTCAAAGGACGTGCAAGGAATTCTGGATGGAACTGCGTACCGAGAAAGAATGGGTGGACAGAGCGTGGAAGCTCTGCGATTTCCATGAGTGTGCCGTCAGGAGAAGTTCCAGAAAAGACGAGACCTGCAGCTTCTATCTGCTCAATATAATTTGGATTCACTTCATATCGATGTCGATGTCGTTCAAGCACACTATTTGCCGCATACGCTTCATGGGCAATGGTTCCCTTCTTGAGCTTCGCAGTATACGCTCCGAGTCTCATGCTTCCTCCGTAGTCCTTCTCCTCCAATTTCTTCTTCTGATCTGGCATGATGTCAATAATAAGATGCGGTGCCTTCGGATTGATCTCTGCGGTCTGTGCACCTTCAAGACCAAGAACATTTCGCGCATATTCGATAGTCATAAGCTGCATTCCATAGCACAGACCGAAATACGGAATCTTATTTTCACGAGCATAGTGGATGACATTAAGTTTGCCTTCGATTCCCTTTTCACCGAAGCCACCAGGAACGAGAATTCCATCAAAAGAATCCAACACGCTGAAATCAGGATTCTTCACCTCGAAATCTCGAGCATTCACTGTATGGATCTTCGCCTTCACTTTCTGTGAGTATGCAGAATACTTCACTGCTTCAAGAACAGAAACATATGCATCAGTCAGAACGAAATCACCAGTATTAAAATATTTACCTACAATAGCTATATTCAACTCCCTTTCAGTATTCTTCACCGACTGAGCGAATTTCTTCCATGCGCCAAGTCCCTCTCCCTTCCTCTTTTCAAGCTTCAAAGATTTCAAAATAATGTCGCCAAGCTTGTCGCGCTCGAAGTTCAAAGGAACATCATATACGCTATCAATATCGGGTGCAGAGATAACATTTTCCTCAGGAATATTACAAGCGATTCCAATCTTTTCCTTTCTCTTCTGATCTACAGGTGCTTCGGAGCGTGCAATTATAATATCAGTGGAAACACCATAACTTGCGAGTTGATGTACAGCATTCTGTGTCGGTCGACTCTTCATTTCCCCGATCTTCGAAGGAATCGGCAAATAGCTCACCATGATAAAAATCACATCATCAGGATGCTTGATCTTGAGAACACGAGCAGCTTCGATGAACATGATGTTCTGATAGTCTCCGACAGTTCCTCCGATTTCAATGATAGAAATTTCAGATTTATTCAATTTGGCAGCGTGTTCAAATCGTCCAACAATCTCATCACGAATATGTGGCACAGCCTCAACGCATTTTCCTTCGAAACCGAGGTTACGTTCCTTGTCGATGACATGCTTGTAGACCATTCCCGAAGTTATGTAATCCTCATGTAAAAGATCACGATTTAAAAATCGCTCATAGTTCCCCATATCCTGATCGGTCTCAAGCCCAGAATTCAAAACAAAAACCTCACCGTGCTCGGTGGGGTTCATTGTTCCTGCGTCGACATTCAAATATGGATCAACTTTTGCGAGATTCACATCGAATCCCTTTGCATGAAGAAGCGTTCCGATTGATGAAGATGCGATTCCTTTTCCAACACCCGACATAACTCCTCCGACGACAAAAATATACTTATGATGACTCTTTGTTTTTCGGGGGGCAGTTTTTGTGGGTCGTGCGGTCGTTGTCTTTCGTGCGGTAGGTTTTTTCATTGTAGTTATTTTAGACTCTTAAGTAGCGCTTGACCGCCAGGTAACTTGAGATGGCCCCGAGTATGATTCCAGAACCCATGATGATTGCAAATATCTGTCCGAAATTCTGGATGAAGTAGCTTGAGAAGACGTTTACAAGGAGACTAAAATCCTTTGCTCCTTGAACGCCAGAGAATTTCATAATAATCGCATCGCTATAGTAGGCAAAAGCAGCAAGAAGGATAAGGGTCAGGATTCCTGAGAATATTCCATACATGATACCCGATACAACAAACGGTCCACGAATGTACATGTTTGATGCACCAACAAGCTTCATAACAGAAATTTCATCCTTTGAAGTGAAAATGATAAGACGGATAGTATTGAACGTGATGATAACCGCAACGATAACAAGGAGAATGGCAATGATTGATCCGACTTTCTCAACGGCAGGAATGATACGTCCAAGACGATCAATAATAAGCTTATTCTGATTGTAATTAACCTTCTCTACGATGTTTGAGCCATCCTTTGAAAGAGAATTCTTGCTATCAAGAAATGTAGCGATACCAGCATACTGCGAAGGTTCTTTTGCTTTAATATTCAAAACGGCAGGAAAAGGATTGTCTCCGATTTCATCAAGACCTTGAAGAATCAAAGAATTATCCTTCCACTTATCCTTGAATTCTGTAAGTGCCAAATCCCGTGAGACATACTCAACTTTTTCAACTTCAGGAAGGCTCTCGATAGTCTTTCTTAATGCAAGAATGTCAGGCTCTTCTGCATCGAGTACGAAATAGACATTGATGTCGACTTTGTTCTTAACCTCCTTGATTAAAGCTCGTCCAAATGCGCTACCAAAGATGAGTGCACCGAAGACTCCGAGAGAAAGTGTTAAAACGATAACAGCTGAAAATGAAAGGAATCCGTTCCTCCAGAAATTAACGAAGCCTGTGCGTGTTATTCTTTTAAAATGTGTAAATATCATGAGTTCTTATTATAAGACATACTTGCCATGCTTGTCGTCCTTGATGATCTTTCCCTTCTCCATCGTGATGACCCGCCCCCCAATCTCATCGATGATTCCAGTGTTGTGGGTGGTTAGGAGGACAGTTGTGCCGAGTTTGTGTATCTTCTGAAGAATCTTGATAATCTCAAATGTGTTTACTGGATCAAGATTTCCTGTAGGTTCATCTGCAATGATGATGTCCGGCTGAGTGACGATTGCTCGAGCAATGGCTACACGCTGCTTCTCTCCTCCTGAAAGCTCGTGTGGGAAACTCCAGATTTTCTTGCCGAGATCGACAAGTTCAAGTACATGCGGCACGTCTGAGGCAATTTCATTTTCTGTATGACCCGATGCTTCCATAGCAAAAGCGATATTTTCATAGGCGGTCTTGTTAGGGATGAGACGATAATCCTGAAAAACCATACCAATACGTCGACGAAGTTTGTTCATCTGGCTCTTCTTGAGCTTGTGGATGTTGGCTGATTCAAAAAAGACTGCACCGTGGGTTGGTCGATCCTCAGCGATAAGCATTTTCATAAGGGTCGATTTTCCTGCTCCAGAATGACCTACAATAGTAATGAATTCGTTTGGCTCTACACCAAAGCTGATCCCATCAAGGGCTTTAGACTCGTCAGGGTAGATTTTGCTGACCTTGTCGAAATAAATCATTCTATGATTATATCACATCAAAAAGCAGACAACCCTATGCGAAGAACGTTTTTTATTGCAAGGTTCTTTCTGCTTCGATGAATTCCTCAATATCCCCTTCTAACACCTTTTCTACCTGGCTTGTCTCGAAATTAGTCCTATGATCCTTCACCATCTTGTACGGATGCAACACATATGACCGTATCTGATTGCCCCATTCTATGGCTGTAGTCTTGCTCACATACATTCCCTTTTCTCGAGCAATTCTTTCGTCTTCCATCTGCTTAAATAATTTTCCTCGAAGAATATCGATAGCTTTTTCTTTGTTCTGCGCTTGAGAACGTTCAGAGGTCACATGAACAGAAAGTCCTGTGGGCTTGTGCACGATGCGCACAGCTGTTTCTCTTTTGTTTACGTTCTGTCCTCCTGGACCGCCTGACTTCGCAATCGAAATCTCAATATCTTTTTCTGGTAATTCAAAATCGGCTGCGTGAACTTTTTCAAATTTAGGAATAATCTCAACCATCGAAAAAGAAGTGTGGCGAAGTTGCTTTGCATTAAAAGGAGAAATACGAACGAGACGATGAACACCTGATTCATTTTTCAAGGTTCCATAAACATTTTTTCCAGTGATTTCAACAGTAATATTCCTGAAGCCTCCATGATCATTGTCATGCTGATGAAGCACCTCCATTCCCCATCCCATTTTCTCTGAAAATTTACGATACATTCTAAAAAGAATTGCTGAGAAGTCTTCAGCATCATCTCCTCCTGCACCTGAAAAAATCGTCATAATAGCATTGCCCTTATCGAATTTACCGACACCCTCAAGGGTATCTTTGAGCTCTTGCAACTCCTTAATCATCGCTTGTGCTTTCGGCGGATTACTCCAAAACTCCGCATCAGCCATTGCAGCCTCTATTTCCTGTATTCGAACCTGAGTTTTTTGTTTCGTATCCATTACTAGTAGAGTATCAGAAAAAGAAAAAGCCCGCACTCTAAGTGGGGGCTTGAAAGCGTGGTGACTGATGGATGTTAAGGCCGGACGTCGGCCGCAGCATGCCCTATGGTGACAAACGACCCAGAGAGGTATCGAGTGGCACGTAACGCGCGAGCACGGCTATGGGCCGTGTGTGTCCCAGCATTCGCGCAAGTGGGCAGCAAAACAATCCACCAGTCACACGGGTGTAAGATTACAGCAAGCGTCAATAGGAGTCAAGAATCTAGACTAACGCTCTTTCTTTCTTCAAAAGTGCCTCTTTTTTCTTTACCCCGCCTCTGTTGTACCCACCCATCTTTCCATCACTTCTGATCACTCGGTGGCATGGTATATCAAGGTTAAAATTCTTACTTAAAATAGTGCCGACTGCCCTTACAGCCTTTGGATTACCGGCACGTCGTGCCACCTCTTTATAGGTCAAAACAGATCCTTTTGGGATCTTTCTCGTCACATCATGGACTTTTTCTGTGAAGGTTTTGATTGCCATAAGTCCATTATACTCTTATACTTATGCAATGAAAATCGGATTCGTTGGGCAAGGATGGATAGGAAAAAACTATGCAAATGATTTCGAATCTCGCGGATATGAAGTTATTCGCTATGCACTTGAAGAACCCCATATAAGCAACAAGGACAGGATATCGGAATGCGATATGGTTTTCATAGCTGTACCGACACCTACTGAGAAAGGAAAATTCGATGATTCTCTCGTGCGCAGCGCAGTGAAGCTTGTCGGTAATGGAAAAATTGCTGTTATCAAATCAACAATATTGCCTGGCACAACCGAGTCCATACAAAAGGAAAATCCAGACACTATCGTTGTTCACAGTCCTGAATTTCTCGAAGAAACTACAGCAGCATTCAACGCATCACATCCTCAAAGAAATATCGTGGGTATTCCTGAAAATTCAGAAAAATACCGAACGGCCGCAGAAAGTGTATTAAAGGTTCTTCCAGAAGCACCTTACAAGAAAATAATGAGTGCAAAAGATGCTGAATTTGTAAAATATGCCGGCAATTGTTTTCTTTTTACAAAAGTGATCTATATGAATCTTCTTTATGATCTTGTACAAGCAGGAAAAGGAAATTGGGAGGAAATTCGAGATGCCTTCGTACATGATCCGCGCATCGGAACAAGCCACACCTCCCCTATACACAAAACGGGACGCGGAGCTGGAGGAAACTGCTTTATAAAAGACTTTGAAGCTTTCAAAACTTTTTATGAAAAAACTGCAAATGATCCCCTTGGTAGTAAAGTGCTCGAATCCATGAAAGACAAAAATATTGAGTTGCTTACGAACTCAAACAAAGATATCGAGATTATCGAAGGAGTTTACGGAAAACAAAATAAATAATTGGGAGCCAAAGGCCGGGATTGAACCGGCGACCCCCGCTTTACGAAAGCGGTGCTCTACCAACTGAGCTACTTTGGCCTGCGCTACTGCCTTTCTGAGCATGGAGCCGACGATCGGGATCGAACCGATGGCCTCCTCATTACCAATGAGGTGCTCTACCAACCGAGCTACGTCGGCACAACAATGATAGTAATACACTTAGCTGAGTTAATCAAACTTCCGAAAATGTGCGCGGTCGACGGGACTCGGTCACGGATAATTCCCTGCTGGGAATTTCCTCGACCCCGCCTCGGACACCTTCGTGTCCTCCGGCTTTCTCATCCCTTAATACCACTCAGAAATAAAAAATAGGCTGGCAAGAAAACCAGTCTATTTTTTATTCTGCGCGGTCGACGGGACTCGAACCCGCAACCTCTCCCGTGACAGGGGAGTGCTCTAACCAATTGAGCTACGACCGCAATACGACTAAATGTACCAAAAACAGGCAAAAACGCAAGAAAAAGTGTGTCGGCGGAAGGGATCGAACCTTCGACCTTGGGCTTATGAGTCCCACGCTCTAGCCAACTGAGCTACGCCGACGTGAAATTTAATATAACAAAAAAAGGCGAAAATCGCCAGTTTTTGTTTACCCACCCCTTTCTTGTTGCGGAGGCCGGAATTGCACCGACAATTTCCAGGTTATGAGCCTGGCGGGTTACTGTTACCCTACCCCGCTATGAGAATGTATAGTAACACAAAACCACCCGACCTTGCAAGCAAGCTTTTATCCTAAATATAGAAGAATTCCTCGAAGACTTCTCGATAAAGACTAATGACGTATCGTGCATCATGCTGACTAAGTGGGTAATCAGAGCCGTCATGAGCGATTCGATTTCTCACATGATGGGCCTCGCCTGCCTGTGCGAGAGTCTTGAAATCTCCTTTTTCAACACGACTCATCTGCTCTCCGATCGTCTCCCCTTTGTACCCCATTTTTGTAAGTAATTCACCGAGAATAATGTCGGCCTCGATGATTGATTGGCGCCAATCACTCTCATTATCTGACTCAACAAGTGTAAGTATTTTATCCCACTTATGAGCAAGTTCTGGATCACCCTTCGTCACTTCGTCATAGGCAATCTCAATCTTTTTATTATAAATTTCCTCCTCTCGAGACCTCACTGTGTGCAATCCATGCAATGACAATATGATACCTATGAGAAAAAG
>JAUPUH010000056.1 GCA_030917665.1 Patescibacteria group bacterium
ATTGTGCAGAAGATCCAACATTAAGTGGTGCTGGCGTATTACAGTTACCCTCAGGAGCACAAGCTAGGCCTGTGAAGGTTTGTGCAGCTGCATATCCCATACCAAGGGTAAGAACAAGTCCCAATATTATCGCTTTTATGTTGTTTTGTATTTTTGTTTTCATATTTTATTTGTTTTCTTGGGTTATTGCTTGTTTCAAGTTCTCGATAATATGGTCTCTCTCGGCATCAGATATGGGTGGTGATTTTGCGGCCTGCTCTTGAAGACTCAACAATACTTTTTCCCTTTGATCTCCAGTTTTCTGCTGAACTGGTTGAATGGCAACTTTTGAGCCAGTGTCATTATTTATCTGGTATAAAGTTACTGATCCTGAAACAACAGAAAATGCGAGTATGGCCAAAAGAACATGCAATCTCAAATGAGGATGCTCTGGCGCAAACATTTTTTTAAAATTATCCGATGAGCTTGCCATTGTAAGTTAAGTATAACAAAAAAGACTCTGTCAAAGGGTCTTTTTTGTGGATAAACTATCTCTAGTGGTGCGCCGGACTGGACTCGAACCAGTGATGCCCAAAGGGCCGGAGATTTACAGTCTCCTGGAATAGCCGCTATCCGACCGACGCATGTAAAACCTGGCTATATCTTCCTAGGAAAGAGTCTACCAGATTTACTTCTGCATTTCCACTCCTGACATAACAATTGGGCTTTCTCCTTTCTTCTTTTTCTTAACATCAAAGGTAAATTCACCATTCTTGAGACCAACTGTTATTGTGCCGCCTTTTGTAACGCCCTGTGAAATCATAAAACCAGCTACTGGAGTCAGTATTCTATTCTGGATAAGACGTTTAAGGGGACGTGCACCGTATTGAGGATTGTATCCTTCGGTTGCAAGATACTTCATAACATCTTCTGAGATAACAAGGTTGATATCCTTACCCTTGAGACGCTCAATGACGATTCCAGTCTGGATCTTCACAATCTTCTCAATAGATTCCTTTCCAAGAATATCAAAAAGAAGAATGTCATCAACACGATTAAGAAATTCTGGTCGGAAATAATCCTTAAGCGATCCCATAACCTTATCCTTCACCTCATCGTAATTTCGCTTCTCCTGATTGCTCTCATTATTAACGAATCCAATCTTTTCCATCTTCTCGATGAATTGGGCACCAATATTCGATGTCATAATGATAACCGTGTTTTTGAAATTAACCGTTCTTCCCTTTGCATCTGTAAGTCGTCCATTATCAAGAACCTGGAGAAGTATATTGAACACCTCGGGATGAGCTTTTTCAATCTCGTCAAAAAGAATAACAGCATATGGTCGTCGTCGAACAAGCTCAGTGAGTCCTCCTCCTTCGTCATGACCGACATAGCCTGGAGGTGCACCTATAAGCTTCGACACAGAATGCTTTTCCATAAACTCAGACATGTCGACACGGATAAGAGCCTTCTCATCATTAAAGAGAAGTTCAGCAAGAGCTTTTGTGAGTTCTGTCTTTCCGACTCCAGTAGGTCCGAGGAAAATAAATGATCCGATAGGTCGTTGAGGGTCGGCGATTCCTGCTCGTGAACGCTTGATAGTATCTGCAATTTTCTTCACTGCCTCGTCCTGACCGACGATTCGCATCTTGAGATCGTCTTCCATTCGAGCAAGCTTGCGAGCTTCTTCTTCCATCATTCGCGTAACAGGAATTCCTGTCCATCGAGCTACGACTTCTGCAATATCCTGCTCTGTAATTTCCTCTTTAAGTATCCTTCGTGAAGATTGAAGCTTCTTAAGCCGCTTTCCTTTTGTTTCAAGGTCTTTCTCTAGATCTGGAATCTTTCCGTAACGCATTTCTGCTGCCTTAGAAAGATCAGCACGTGCTTCTGCAGCTTCTGCCTCAATTCGCAAAGTTTCAAGATCTTTTTTAATTTTCTTGATATCTGCAATCGTATCCTTTTCATTCGTCCACTTAAGTTCAAGTTCGGATGTTCCCTCTTTGAGGTCAGCAATTTCCTTTTCTATCTTATGCATTCGGGCTTTTGCTTCTTTGCTTGTCTCTTTTTTCAAAGCTTCTCGTTCGATTTCAAGACGCATAATTTTCCTTCGAGTTTCCTCAAGCTGTGGTGGCATGTTTTCAAGAGAAATTTTCAAAGCGGAAGCAGCTTCATCAACAAGGTCAACAACTTTGTCTGGAAGGAATCGATCAGAAATATATCGACTTGAAAGATTTACGGCCGCGACAATCGCATCATCGGTAATTCGCACACCATGAAAAAGTTCATACTTTTCTTTAAGGCCTCGAAGAATCGCAACAGCGTCCTCGATAGAAGGTTCGTTAACGTAGACGGGTTGGAAACGTCGCGTAAGTGCTGGGTCCTTCTCAATATGTTTTTGATACTCACGAAGTGTTGTTGCACCGATAGCACGAAGTTCACCACGAGAAAGCGCGGGCTTGAGCATATTTGATGCATCCATTGATCCTTCTGAAGCACCAGCTCCAACAATCGTATGAATCTCATCAATGAAAAGAATGATCTTGCCTTCAGCTCGCTCTACTTCTTTTAGAATATTTTTGAGGCGCTCCTCGAATTCTCCGCGGTATTTCGTACCAGCAATGAGTGAGCCGAGATCAAGGGAAATGAGTTCCTTGTCTTTTAAAGATTCGGGGATATCCCCTTGTGCCATTCGAATGGCAAGACCTTCGATGATTGCTGTCTTTCCAACTCCGGCTTCACCGATAAGAATAGGATTGTTTTTTGTTCTTCGAGAAAGGATTTGGATAACACGAAGAATCTCATTGTCCCGTCCGATGACTGGATCGAGTTTGTTTTCCTTTGCGAGCTTGGTTAGGCTTCGGGCATATTTTGAGAGGGTTCGATATTGTTTTGGTTTTTCATCGCCAATGGTGTCAGATGATTTGAGTTCTTCAATGATTTGAAGAACATTTACCTTCTCAATCTTAAAGCGAGCAAGGATGTCCTTGGCCTGTCCTTGTACATCGAAGAATGCTACGAAAAGATGTTCTGTAGAAATAAATTCATCCTTGAGTTGTGCTGCAATCTTTACAGCATTTTCAAGAACTGCTGCAAGTTCAGGTGTTATATAGACCTGGTATGAAGGTGAAAGTGTTCGTCCGACCTCAGGGGCATCAAGCTGTTCGAGAATAAGATCAGTGAGAAGCATCGTATCGATCTCAAGCTTATCGAGGATAGAAGTCACCATGCTTTCCTCCTGCAAGATAAGAGCACACATCAAGTGAAGCGGATTCACATGATTTATCCCGCGTTCAATAGCCAATTCGTGAGAACGGCGGAGAGCTTCCTTTGCTTTAGTTGTGAAATTGGTTAGTGGAGGCATTTTTAAAATAATTACAGTGTATTATACAATTTTTTCGATAATTTTCAAGGTTTTTTTCAGATGTCGTTTTGTTGTTTTTCTTCCGAACGAAAAACGAATTGAGGTTTTTGAATCAGCACCAATCGCTTTCAATACGTATGATTCATCTTCATCCCGAAGACAAGCGCTTTTTGTTGAGCATTCTATTCCCTTCGCGTCGAGTTGAAGTACAAAAAACTCACTATCTATTTTCGGGATGGAAATATTCAGGATATGTTGAGTCGAATTTTCAAACGCTCCATTCACCTTTATCTCTGGATTTATTTCATGAAGCCTGTTGATAAAGAAATTCTTCAATTTAGAAATTCGAGTAGTTTCTTTTTCTCGCTTCTTTTCAGCAAGCTCAAGAGCTTTTGCAAATCCCATAATCCCAGGAATATTTTCTGTGCCTGCTCGCTCAATATTTAGAGTTCCCCTTCGCACATAAAGCATTCCGACTCCACGAGGTCCATATATCTTTGCTCCATCGAGCGTAAGAAGGTCAATGCCGAGCTTCTCAACATACAGTGGTGTGTGAATTGCAGCCTGACACGCATCAGTGTGCAAAATAATATTGGTTCCAAAAGCCTTTCGCGCATCACGCACAATTTTCGCAATATCCTGAATCGGCTCAATTGTTCCGATTTCATTATTAACCATCATAACTGAAACAAGGGCTGTTTCTGCTGTAATTGATTTCTTTAAATGATCAAGGTCGATGATTCCACGTGAATCCACAAGAATATGTGTCGCTTCTGCATTCCTTATAATAGACGAATGTTCTATAGCACTTATTACAACCTTCTTTCCTTTAAACTGATTGAGGACAAGTTGATTCGACTCTGTCCCGCCTGAAGTGAAGATGATCTCATCTGCATGAGCATGAAGAACCTTTGCCACACGATTTTTCGCATCTTCAAAAGCCTTTTTTGCTTTTACCGCAGACACATAAAGAGCAGAAGGATTTGTGTAATCCCCTGTTGAGTATTTTTTCATTTCCCGCATTACCTTCCTATCTATAGGTGTCAACGAGGCATAATCAAGATATATCCGTGTCATACAATGAATATACATAAAATGGAAGGGTTTTACAATTGAGTTCGTTGATATATAATCACTCCATGAATTTCCCTATCAATGCCACAACTATCGCCATTGCTGTACTGATCATAATTGTAATCGTACTTATTTTTTTCATTGTTAACCTAAATAATAAGTTGAAGAAATTCCTCATTGGAAAATCATCCGGCAATCTCGATGAGTCAATTGAATCAGTTAATACTTCACTAAAAGAACTCAATTCATTCCGAACTGAACTCGAAGCTTATCTTGCAACTGTTGAAAAGCGCTTGAAAAAAAGTGTGCAAGCTGTGCACACAGTTCGATTCAACCCATTCAAAGGAACAGGTTCCGGAAGCAATCAAAGCTTCTCAACGACCTTCCTTAATGAAGAAAAGGACGGTGTTATCATTTCTAGCCTCTATTCTCGCGAACATGTAAGTGTCTATTCAAAACCAGTCAAAAAGGGTACGTCTGAATACGAACTTTCAGACGAGGAAAAGCAAGGACTTGAGACTGCGAAGGAATTAGTTAAATAATTGGTATCTTCACAACGCTTGGTTTGATACAAGTCTGGACGAACCACTGACAGTTCTACCCGCTGAGATCTTCGGATCAAAGCGGGTGTTTTTTAACTATTATTTTTTAAATGCAACTCACTTGCATTTAGATTTCAAAATATCCATATTATTGCATGGATCAATTGCAACTGAATTGCATTTAGAAAAACATCTTACCAAATTGACATATCTTCGAGTAACTCGTAACATAGTCCTGAATTTGGGTCCATGTAGCTCAATGGTAGAGCGACACCCTGATAAGGTGGAGGTTACAGGTTCGAATCCTGCCATGGACGCCATATTCAACGCCGTCTTTCATTACGAGAGCGGTTTTTTCTTTTTTATAGCCATTTTCGATATTTCGTGATACATTTGAAGCCTGCTAATTTTACTACTATGGCTAAGAAAACTACAGAAAAAGCTACGTCCCAGCTCATATCGCGCCCCCCTGTGGTTGTCATCATGGGTCACATTGACCATGGAAAATCAACACTCCTCGACTACATCCGCAAAGCAAACATCGTAGCTGGCGAAGCTGGAGGTATTACCCAGCATCTCGGAGCATATGAAGTCGCCCACACCGCAACTGAAACAAAGAAGCAAGGAACTATTACCTTTCTCGATACTCCTGGACACGAAGCATTCTGCAGCATTCGTGAACGAGGTGCGCGTGTCGCTGATATCGCTATCCTTGTTGTATCCGCAGAGGACGGCGTGAAGCCACAAACTCTTGAAGCCCTTAAGTGTATTCTTGTAGAAAAAATCCCTTACATTGTAGCTATCAACAAAATCGACAAGCCGGGTGCAAATATCGAAGTTACGAAAGCCAGCCTTGCGGAAAATGAAGTTTACGTAGAAGGTTTCGGAGGAGATATTCCTGTCGTCCCCATCTCTGCACTTAAAGGAGATGGTATTCCTGAGCTTCTGGACATGGTCATGCTCGTTTCCGATCTTCAAGATATGAAGGCAGATAGAAATGTTCTTGCAGAAGGAGCCGTCATCGAATCATATCGAGACAGCAAGAAAGGCATCTCAGCAACACTTCTCATTAAAAATGGAACTCTTAAAAGTGGCATGTACGTCGTTGCAGAAGATGCCATATCTCCAGTTCGAATTCTTGAAGATTACCAGGGCAAAGCTCTCAAAGAGGCAAGTTTCTCAAGTCCTGTAAAAGTTATTGGCTTTAGCAAGATTCCAACCGTCGGAGCTCTGTTTACGACCTGCACAAGCAAGCGCGAAGCGGAAGAACTCGCACAAGCATATCGAATGAAATCAGGCTCAACCAAAACTCTTCCAACGCGCGAGAACGTTAATGACACAACGGTCATGATCCCAATCATCATAAAAGCAGATGTTATAGGAAGCCTCGAGGGTATCAAGCACGAGCTTTCAAAAATTAAAAATGACAAAGTGAAGCTTAAGATAGTTTCAGAAAGCATTGGAGATATAAATGAAAACGATATTAAAAGCACTCAGGGTGACCCAAGTATTATTATCGTAGCTTTCAATAGCAAACCTGACGCAAAGACAGCAACCTTGATTGAACGATCTACAGTTCAAGTACAATCATTCGATATTATTTACAAACTTGTTGAGTTCCTCAAAGAAATTGTGTTATCAAAAGTCCCCAAAGAATATATTGATCAAGCTTCTGGCACAGCAAAAATCATGGCAATCTTTAGCAAGAACAAGGACAAACAGATTCTTGGGGGAAAAGTTCAAGAGGGTTCCCTTTCAGTCGGATCAGAGGTGAAGATCCTTCGACGAGATGCAGAAATAGGAAGAGGAAAAATCAAAGAGCTCCAGAAGCAAAAAGTGAAGACAGACGAAGTTGCGGAAGGATTTGAATTTGGTTGTATGATCGAATCAAAGACCGAAATCGCTCAAGGCGATAAGATACAAGGATTCATAACTGTAGAAAAAAAATAACATGGCCGGAAATAGAGATCAAAAACTTAAAGATGTAATACGAGAAGCAGCTGCTGAGTTTCTTCAGCGTGAATCAAACTATACGTCGATTCTTACAGTAACAGATGTTTCTCTCTCAGATCGAGGAAACCAATCAACTATATTTTTTACTGTACTTCCTGAAGACAAGGAAAAGGGCGCTCTTGATTTCGTAAAGCGTAAGCGTGCAGAGTTCCGTGAATTCTTCAAAGACAAGGCTCGTATGCGAGCGCTTCCCTTCTTTGATTTCGAAATCGATCGAGGAGAAAAAAATCGCCAAAAGATAGACGAGATAGCCCGAAATGTTATAGAATAGCCAAAGGCTATGTTTTTAAAAATAAGGCGTAGTGGCGAAGTTGGTTAACGCAGCAGTTTGCAAAACTGCCATTCACCGGTTCGAGCCCGGTCTACGCCTCATCATAATGCCCGAGTGGTGGAACTGGTATACACGCACGACTTAAAATCGTGTCCCTTACAGGATGTGGGTTCGATTCCCACCTCGGGCACACCAAAGGTTTACTTCTTCATTGCTAATTTGCAATATTTCTGTTATATTTTTTGCACCTGTAAAAGACAGTGTAATGCGCCCATAGCTCAGCTGGTAGAGCAGATCCCTCTTAAGGATAAGGTCGTAGGTTCGATCCCTACTGGGCGCACAAGTACGAAGTGCTTGTGCGAGGCGGAGGCACGAAGGTGCCGAGCCAGGGTCGGGCAAGTTTTCAGTAGAAAACTATGCCTGACCACAAGTATAAGTACGGTAATGCCGGGGTGGCGAAATTGGCAGACGCACTTGCCTTAGGAGCAAGCGGGGTAACCCATGGAGGTTCAAGTCCTCTCTCCGGCACATCATTAGAGCCTAATTCTATAAGACAATATACTTGACAAACTGTCCAAAATGTGTATAATTGTACACAGGTGCAGTTTGTGTTTTTGCACATCGAAATTTGAATAACCCTCAACCCCCAAACACTGCCTATGGACCCCCAAAAGAACCCGGAACCTACCGGAGGGGTTCCCCCTCCGATCAAGCTCCAGTATGACGAGAACGGCAAGCGGTTAACATGGATTACTTCGTCCGCAATTGCGGGTGGAATGTCATGCACGCTTACCATCAATTGCGAAGAAATTGGACTACTTGTGCCAGTTAAGATCGCAAATGCTCAGGAATACAAGATTGCTGAACTTTACAGGGCCAAGATCAGTGTAGCTGGTTTTGACCTAAAGCCTGGTATGCTTGTAAAAGCAGGTGTTGTCTATAAAGACAGCACTCAAAAATGGGATAGTGGTGATCTTTTGGAGTTCAAACTTCCTGAGATTGTCCTTGAACCCCAACCCGAAGTCCAGAAACCTGTAAAAAAGGAAGCCTGGTACATTCGTGTAAAACTACTGGTTGCTGAGTACAGTTACGATTGGAAGCAAACATGGATTCACTGGCGTTCGCAGCCAAAACCTGCGAAGCCGCCACGTAAGCCATTCAAGCTTCCCTCCTTCCTCAAATTCAAACTGAAGCAGCAAAATTCACAGCCACCGGCTGCGAACCCACCTGCCCCTCATCAGCCCTTGAAGCCCCAATCAAACGGTTGGAGCAAGTTACGGATACAAATAACCGCTGTGGTTGTTAGCTTTTTCAAGCGACAGCCTCCGCAAAAACCCCCAACAAAAAAGAAAAAAGGTGCAAGTATGAAGAAAAAAACATGTTCGTTCTGTCAGTGGTCATATCGGTGGTGGCAGCTCATCTGTGAAAAGATCCTGCCAATCATCGGGTTCATTGCCCTCCTCGGAATTCTCGGCTGGGCCGTGATTCTGGGATACAAAGGGCTTACGGGATCGGGTACTCCTTCGGCGCCAGTTGCAGCACAGTCTGCGGTGCCGGTGTTCATGCCTTCAGGCGTGGTCTCTGGAAGTACTCAGGCAGTGTCGACCATCACGTTTCCGTTTCCGTCAATCGGAAACTTTACGGGATCGTCGAATGTTGTGAATATCACGGTGGTCGGAGGGAATTATTACCCTCAGGTCACATCGTCAACCAACATGGTTGCACCGGTGGTATCTCCAACAGTGGCGCCAGCGCAGTCGGTTGTCACTCCGACAAACACACCCTCCGCACCGCAGACAAATGCGGCGCCGGCACGGGTGCCAACACAGGTCGTACCGGTTCCAGATGATCTGGATCGCGACGACTTAAGTTTCCAAACTCAACCAAGACCACAGCAGGTAGCTATGATGAAGTCATTCCCTGAGGACTACCAACTGGATAACGTCAAACCCCTCAAACCCAAAGGAAACCAGTGTGTGCTGAAGGAAATCTTACCCGTAGGAAAATACTACGCGTACACAGCACCCTATGGGTGGACAGTCATCATGGAGACCGACACACCCTACAGGCACGGCTACCGCCAATCAATCGGCGGCGAAGAAGTTGCCTACGGGGAGCATCGGTTTGGCAATTCGTTGGAGTACCTTAACACTTGGAACAAGGATATTGTTCTGACGTTCAGGTGCACGAAGAATCCGCCGCCCCAAGGCCAACTGTGCGACACTGGGTTGTTCTAATTCAAATGATCGGTAAGCGAAACGCAATAGAGCGGGACACATCATGTCCCGCTCTTTTTTATTGCCTAGATATCCTCAAAACCTAAAAACCGAGAGCTGAACTTTGTCCGACTGACGCTGCAACAAAACGAATGATACCGTAGACCGAAACCATGATAGCTATACCGATCGTACCGTAAAGGATATGCTGTTGACCCTTTGTTCGTGCTTCAGAATCTTCACCATTCTTAAAAAATCCGATGAGACCCCAAATGAAGACAAGAATCGCGAGAGCGAAAATAAGCTGAACAAGCGGCATGACAATATTATCTACGATCCGTGGAACGATTGAGTTTACGACATCCGCACTACTTGCAGCATGTGCAATTTTAGGCAGAAGATTCATAGATATTAGAAAGCTGGAGGAGGAATAACTGTTGGGAACTTCTCTCGAGGAACGTTATTGTTTGTTGAAAATGTGTTTGTAAGGATTGCTACAAGACCCCAGATTGAAAGGATGACGAAGAGTCCCACAACTCCCCAAAGAATTGAAAGACCTCCCTTCTTTCGTCCATCTTCGCTGTCAGCAATGAGGTATCGCACAACGTTGAAGATTATGTAAATGACAGAGAATGAAATAAGGAGAACAACAACTGTGTTTCCAATATTCGTAATCTTTGTAGTAAGGCTGTTCGCATCAGTAATCTGCTGTGCGAAGACAGAAACTGGGGCGAGTGCAAGTGCTAATGCGATTAATTTTTTCATGATAAATTATTATAACTTCTTAGTAGTGCTGATAATTGTAACAGATACACCCATATACACAAACAAGGCTGTGGAAAGCTAGTAAACGATTCCCCACAGTGTCCTCAAAAAACCCTTACTCTCGCCTCCTGATGATGGATTTGTTATTCCTGAACTCCCGTTATTTGTAACTCCTGAACTCCCATTGTTTGTCACACCGGAACTTCCGTTATTAGTAACTCCACTGCTGAAAGGGCTTGAGTTACTTCCTCCAGACCCGCCAAATGTTCCAAAGAATCCTGAGGGTGCGTTGCTATCGAGTTTAAACGTGCTTGTAAGGATATTAACTATGCCCCAGAACGAAAGGATTACAAAAAATCCAACAACGCTCCAAAGGACATATTGCCCAGCCTCCTTCTTTGCTCCGACATCATCACCACCCTTAATAAAATACTTAAAAATATTCCACACGAACATAACAGTCGCTAAACCAATAGTGAGATAAACAGCGACATTGAAATATTTGATCAAAAGCGTAACAAGATATGAAAGGTCTTTCTGCTGCGCAAAGGCAAGCGTTGGAAAAAAAGCTATCGAAGCAATACTTAATTTTGTTATTGTTGTTTTCATATTTTTATTAATATTTATGATTCAATGCCTGAACTATAGCTAGCGTCAATATTGTCCCCTTTCCTAATCGGAGCTGACCGCATATCGCTACCATTTAAAAATCCCTCGTTAACAACACCAGAATTTACAAGTGTATTCTTTACGATTTCAACGATAACCTTCGCGCTAATAAGCACTGCAAGACCAATGATAATCCACATAAACCACTCTTTGGCTTTTGTTATCTCGTCAGGCTTTCCTTGTGCTGTGACAAATTTGAATCCGACAAATATAATCGCTAAAATCGCAAAAGAAACTCCTACATATACCATAATATCTACAACAAGAAGTATCACTGCTTCAATCGAATCCACCTTAAGAGGATTCTGAAGCTTTGATTGGGCATACGCAAAACCGAAACTTGTCAGAAAAAGAAATAATGCGATAGCGATGATTTTTTTCATAGTTTAAAATTATTCAAGCAATGAGCTGGCGGTTCCCTTAAATGAATCACTGACAATCCAACTCAAAAGGGTGCTCACCATGAACCATGCAATTAACATGATAACAAATCCCTTAAGGGCAGCCCAGAGCATCTTGTTAGACTTTTCCCTGTTACCTGGGCTCGGGGTCATATAAAGAAAGCCTGCGTAAGCAAAAAGGCCAATGAAGATTGGAATCGATAGCATAAAAATCCACTGTATTATGGAGTTCACCATACCCATAAGATCTTGAAAATCGCACTCGTTGTTGCGAGCGACTTCTTCAGGATTGTTTTTATCAACAACTCCATCACATTTAACCAATCCTCCATAATCAAGCTTCACAGTGCCATCACTATTGAAATTTTGAGCCAAAGATAAAGCTGGTGTAAAAAAAGAAATTACAAAGAAAAGGGCTAGTATCTTTTTCATATGTTTTTTAATGATAAATCAAACTCATCACTTCCGTCTTGAAGTGCTTGTGAAGCATTTTTCTTTCCACTCGTGACTGATTCGACGATGTCCTTAAAAATTCTGTATGATTCCGATTTGTTCGTATCAAGCCAACCCTTCGAGATAAGGGCGGAATCATAAAAAATAGAGAGGTATGGGTCGCTTGAACCACTCGCAATCATATCCCTTCGAACTGGTGGAAGATATGACATAGTTACCATTTCAGAAAGTGAACTTGGTGTAAGAAGCTCACTCAACACTGCAAAGGCAGAATTAGCGTCAGCAGAGCTTCGTACTATAGAGAATCCGTACATCGTGCCAAACGTTGCCCTATTCTGTCCTCCGCGAGCTTGAGGCAAAGGTGCGACATCAAAATCGATATTTGGATTCTTCTGGCGAATATCTACGAGTTCAGAAGCAAAGCCGATATATGTTGCAAGATTTCCTGAAAGGAAGAAGCTCTTTGAGTTAGGGAGAGCACGATTCCATGAGTAATCGGCATTTCTTGGATCAGAGAATTTTGTAAAGAAATTAAGAGCTGGAAGAGAGCTTGTGAGCCCAACGTATCCCCTGCTGCCGATCGCACTCGCCATTACCAAACTGTCACTCTCGCGATACGTTACTGGATTACCCGCCTGCAAGAAAAGAGCACCAAGAATTTCTCTTGCATGGGCAAGATTATTAAATTCTCCGAGAGAAATAACTGTTTTGCGAATATTGGAATTGACGTCTTTCTGGTTTATACGCTGTCCAATAGCTGAAAATTCATCCCAGAACTTTGGGAACACGGCCACTCCAGCGTTCGTAAACGTGTCACGGTTCCAATACATCACAAGTGGATCTAGCATGAAAGGAAGTGCAAGAACTCCTGAAGAATGGAGATAGAGTTCTGCTTGCGTAACGAATGTATTCTGAAAATCGCGCTGACTAAGTACTGAGTATGGAATCGGGACAACCTTATCCTCATGTTTATGAAGCAAATCCTGCGACACAAGAATCGCGTCAGGACCAAGCCCACGTGCCAGTGCTTCTATAAAAGCCTTATCAAAATTGGCCTCTGATATCTGTGTGTATTCAATCTTGAGTGGTGACGGCCGAGTGATATTGAGATTGGTTATGTATTTTGTGAGCAGTGGTTCAGGAAATGTTCCCCATACAGTTATGGGTGGAAGTTCAGCTTGCCCACCATCGCCCTTGTAAGTAGCAAAAAGTACAACACCGATTATGATGAAGAGTACGAATACTGAGGTAAGGATTATTTGAAATTTACTCATGGCCTTTTAAAAATAATACCATAATGGTGGTCGCCTGCATCAAAACCTTTTTCAAGCTGGAATCCCGCCTTCTGGAAGATGCTTTCGGCAAGCATCTGTGGGACCACTGTCTTTGGGCTCAGTGGACTGCCACCCATCCAATCCACAACAAGAAGCTTGCCTCCCGACTTCAAAAGTCTTTTTGCTTCAAGGGCGAGGTTATCTCTATCTCCGACCGCAATTTGAAAAAGAGTATTCGAAAGAATGATTCTGTCTGCAACTGCCTCACGAAGCTTGGTACCGCCGATTTTTTCTATATTACCCCAAACAACCTCAATATTATGAAGACCGACGAGACTAGCGGAGTTTTTAATTTTATTAAGAAGATCCTGTTGAACATCCACAGCATAGACCATTCCTCGTGTACCGACTTTTTTTGCTGCCTCAATAGTATAGAAGCCGGAACCGGCGCCGAGGTCGACAACTTTCATGCCATCAGCAAGACTAAGCTCGGCAATATTTTTCTGCGGATCGGAGAACATGCTATAATTATAACCTATAGTAATACAAATATGAAATTAGTCACCATTGCACAAGTTGTTGATATCGTAAACGGGGTCGCAGTATTTGTTCTCTCAGTCGCACTCTTATGGATTGCCGCAAATATTGTACGATTCTACGCAGCTGGAAATTATTATGATAAAGATCGTGGTGGGGGTGGTATTCTCAAGGGTTGCATAACTCTTTATGCAACGCTTGTGATCTGGGGTATCTTTACCCTTATAAAACAATATTTCCTTTAGTTTCTCGAAAAGAGTTTACAGACAAATGAGTGAAGCAAGAGAGTCTCCGTCTCGAAGTTTCATAACTCGTACA
>JAUPUH010000057.1 GCA_030917665.1 Patescibacteria group bacterium
AACAGATCGATCAGGACAACCCATATTGATATCAATGCCATCAAACCCCAATTTCTGAGCAAGCTTAGCCGCCTCTAACATTTTTTCTGGATGAGACGTAAAAAGCTGAGCAACGATCGGTTTTTCTTTTTTTGAAAATTCTAAATCTCGTAAAAGCATTTTCTTTCCAGGCGAACAGAGTCCGTCGGCTGAGACGAATTCTGTCCACATCACATCTGGCTTGCCGTACTTTGCAAACATAGAACGAAAAGCAACGTCGGTGACATTAGCCATCGGCGCTATGACAAATATAGGCTTTTTGAGCTCTTTCCAGAAATTCTTCATAAGAAACACATACTACTACCTCACAGCCTCTTCAAGCAAGTCAAGGATGTCACTGTCGCGTGCCGAACTGCCGAGAAGCATAACTCCATAGGTACGCTTCTGTTTGCCTAATTCAAAAAGAGAAATGCTTGTCCTATCAGCCTCAGGAGTGTATCCATTCTTTCCTCCGGCATATGAAGCAAGATTCAAAAAATGTGTAGGATTTATCCATGTATGTGTGCGAATTGTCTTTGCTTTGGTAAGCGTAATATCGTAAATTTCCGGCTCATTTTTCAATATCCATTGTGCAATGATTGAGAGATCGCGTGATGTCGAAACATTTTGTGGAGAAAGCCCCGATGGATCAGCAAAATACGTTCGGTAAGCACCGATGCTGTTTACCCAATTATTCATTTCTTTGAGAAAATTTTTGCGTCCATATGCTTGTGCCAATGCCTCAGAAGAATCATTACTCGAAACCATAAGCAGTGGGTAAAAGAGCTCATCGACACGCAACTTTTCTCCCTCACGGAGTCGTGCCTCATTTCCATAGGTTGCAAGAGACTCCCTTGTAATTGTTACGTAATCATTCTCGTCTAAAAGCTTTTTTGCTACGACCGCTGTCACAAGTTTCGTTACTGACGCAATCGGTAGAAGCTTATCTGCATTCTTTTCAAGTACGATAGCGTCGCGATCCATGTCCATGACAACATACGAAGGGGCTGTAACCTTCACCTTTCCCGTTGAAGGCAGCGAGCTCTTCGCGCTTTCTATAACATCCCTGCCGTCGTCAGCAGAATAAATAAATACACGCGAAAATCGAGAAACGAAGGTGGGGTCCTGATCACCCTCTTCAAGGAGTGCGGTGTCTATCACTGGCTCTTCTTTATGCTCAGCAAGAACTATGGCAGCGCTATTCTGAAGTGAAGGAAAAAAATGATTATCAATAAATCGAAAGCTGAAAATTCCAGCCATCGCAATAACTCCGCCAGTCGCACAGGCAGTGAGAATCGAAAAGAAAAGTGCTGTGATCTGTCGTGGCATGATTATTTTTTGCTATAGAACACGTTATTACCGAAGCGCAGATTGATATAATCAAAATTATCTTTGGTGTTGTCCCAAAAAGCTACGAGATTCGACATTGTCTTATCAAATGATGTTCGATCGTCAAAATAGACGACGGCCGTGCTTTGATCTCTGTTCTTCATGTAGAGTTCGTAGCTTCCACCTTCCCCAATAAGAATCCCAAGTGTTGTGATACCGTTTGCACTCATACCTTTTAAAAAAGCCTGGAGCTCCTTAAACCGTGATGCATCCATAAAATTATTTCCAAGAACAGGTTTGTTTGATTCGGAGTTTGCATAGTATCGTGGGTAAACACCATCAGAGAATCCAGGGGAATCTGAAAAAACATATCCGTTTACATCTGCAAAAAAACATTCATCAATCTCATCCTCCTCCCTAAAACCTTCACAAATTACTGCTTCTGGTTTCCGCTCGCTCGTCGTGATTTCAAGTGTAGTAAAACTTTTTTTCACCACACGCAATGTCTCAATCTTCTTGTATGCACTCATCACAGCTGCTTCAATTTCATCTTTAGGATAAAAGAATGTGCTTGAGCGAGGTATGAGGCCGAAATACGAACCTTCGGTAAGTGCCAGAGCTTTTTGCTCAAGTTCACTTGCGGGTAAGGAACCAGGACTTTCAAGCTTCACGGTAGTTATCTGAAAGAAAGGAAGGCGGAAAGCAAGAATGACGACACCAAAGCAAATCCCAACACAAAGTACGAGCAAAGCTGTCGCAATGATGCTTTTCTTACGCTTTTTTTGCGTGTACTTGGCTGATTGTAATGCGCGTGTGCGCCTGCTTATCATGAACATTGATTACGAAATGATCGCTTTTCCCATGTACTTCTGAAGCGCTTCCGGAATCCTGATAGTGCCGTCTGCCTGCTGGAAATTCTCGACAAGAGAAACAAGGATACGTGGAGTTGGGATCGCAGTACAATTCAAAGAGTGGGCGTAGCGAAGTTTTCCTTCTGCATCCTTGTAACGAATATTGAGTCGGCGGGTCTGGAAATCATGGAAGTATGAGGCTGAAGAGATTTCTCTGTAGGTATTCTCTTTAGGCACCCAAAGTTCTACATCGTATTTCTTCACCTGGCCAAGACCAAGGTCTCCACCACAGTTCAAAACCGTGTGGTATGGAATTCCAAGTGATTCGATAAACTCCTCAGTGTTTCGATTTATCTCTTCATGTACTGCAACAGAAGTCTCATGACTCGCTTCACAGAGAACAAGCTGTTCAAATTTATAAAATTCATGAACACGGATAAGACCCTTCACGTCCTTACTATGAGCACCTGCTTCACGTCGGTAGCATGGAGAAAATCCAAGATAGCGTTTTGGTAATTCTTTCGCATCAAGAACTTCTTCACTGTGCATACCCATAAGTGGAACTTCAGCTGTACCAGCAAGTGCATCTCCATCCTGTGTCATATAGAAATCTTCAACATCGCCAGGAAGATGTGCAGTACCATAGAGAAACTGCTTTCGAACTATAGTTGGTGGAATCACGGGAATAAATTTCTTCGCACTAAAGAAATCCATGGCGTACTGCCAGATCGCAAAAGAAAGCCGTGCACCATCACCGGTTAAAAAATATCCACGAAAACCATGCACCTTTGATCCTCGCTCAAAATCAACCATCGCAAGCTTTGTCATAAGCTCCACATGGTCCTTCGCCTCGAAATCAAACTTTGGCTTCTCGCCCCATTCTTTTATTTCTTTATTGTCCTTATCACTATCACCCTCAGGTACTGACATATCTGGAATATTTGGAACTCGAAGCATCATGTCCTGCCATGATTTCATGATTTCTTTAAGAGAATCTTCTTCCTTTTGAAGAGCTTCTTTGACGACTTTCATGTCGTTAATCATCTTCTGACGATCCTCCGCAGAAGCAGTTGGGATCTTCTCGCTGATGGCGTTCTGTTCAGCGCGCTTCTTCTCTATAGATGTGAGGGCTTCCTTACGCTTATCATCAAGAGCGACAAGTTCAGCAATGTCTATTTTTACATGCTTCTTCTGTGCGCCGGCCTGCACAATATCCTTATTTTCACGAATGAATTTGATGTCTAACATGCTTCTTATCATACATTAAATAGCTTTATTCGTAAAATTCATCGTTTCTTCATCTAACTTTGGTAGGCTTTCATGGTCGATAGGTATTTTTTGCTGTGGGGGTGCGAGGTGGTCTCGGATTCTTCTCTCGTCAGGAGGGATCGCGGGTTCGACTCCCGCCACCTCCACAATAAAGAATATCTACCGATTGACTTTCATATTTAGTTTTGCTAAATTTATTGCACTGACGAGGGAAGAATCGAGGCTGCAGTAATGATTCCGCAAAACTCCGTATAAAAGTACGGGGTTTTGTTTTGTCTAGTTAAATTTATACAATGAATCAAATTAAAATAATAACTGAAGATCAAATCCCTTTTCTTCTTACAGAAATTCCTCAACCACCAAAGAAACTACACTTAAAAGGCATGTTGCCGAAGGATGGCTCAAGGATACTCTGCGTGGTTGGATCGAGGAAACACTCAAGCTATGGAGAAGAGGTATGTCGGAAGCTCATTTTGGGCCTTAAAGGATACACTATATGTATAGTGTCGGGACTAGCAATAGGAATTGATGGAGTTGCGCATCGCGCAGCACTTGACGCGGGTTTACAGACTATCGCTTTTCCAGGGTCTGGGCTAAATGCAACTGAGTTGCAT
>JAUPUH010000058.1 GCA_030917665.1 Patescibacteria group bacterium
AATTTTTGTTCTTAGAAGCTCGGCATCTGTCATCTGTGATGCAACTGTTCTTTCCCAGATTAAAGCATAAAGCTTTTTTTGCTCCTCATTGATTCCTGCAGACTCATCTGCGATATGTGATGGACGAATGGCTTCATGTGCTTCCTGAGCATTTTTGCTTTTCTTTGTATAGGTACGGAATTGTAGGAATTCTTTTCCGTATTTCTTTTCGACTGCTTTTGCAATTTCTGCGAGAGCGACTTGGCTCAGGTTTGTGCTATCGGTTCGCATGTAGGTGATATGTCCAGCCTCATAAAGTCGCTGTGCGATCTGCATGGTTCGAGAAGGAGCATAGCCGAGGCGTGAACTCGCAGCCTGCTGAAGGGTAGAGGTAATGAAAGGCGCTTTCGGAGAACGCTTCATAGTGCTTTCTTCAACACCAAGGATTTCCCATTTGTTTTCTTTTCCTAGCTTGAGAATTCTTTCTACTTCTTTGAATTCTGTCGGCTCTTCTGAACAGGTCAAAAGAAGGGGAGTTTTTGATGCTGTGGATGTGTCGGCTGTGATGACCCAGAATGCATGAGACTTGAAAGCTCGTATTTCTCGCTCTCGCTCCATGATGATTCGAAGGGCAGGAGACTGCACACGTCCCGCAGAAAGTCCGTAACGTACCTTTTTCCAGATAAGACAAGAAAGGTCATAACCTACGAGACGATCGAGAACTCGTCGAGCCTCTTGGGCCATGCGAAGATTCTCATCGATCTTTCGGGGATGATTCATGGCTTCGATGACTGCATCCTTTGTGATTTCATGGAAGACAACACGCTTTGGATTTTTCAGATGTGCCGCCTCAGCAATATGCCAAGCAATAGCTTCTCCTTCTCGGTCGGGGTCGGTTGCAAGAATAACCTCGTCAGCCTTTGCTGCGAGCTCTTTTATCTCAGCTAGAACTTGTTCTTTTCCAGGAGAAACGACATAGTGTGGAATGAAGCCCCCTTCGATATCGATAGCTTTCTTGTTGCTCTTTGGGAGGTCACGAACATGTCCGACGGAAGCCTTCACAGTATATTTTCCATCCAAATATTTGGAAATAGTTTTTGCTTTTGCAGGGGACTCGACGATAAGTAATTTCATATGTTTGAGTAAGTATTACACGAGAGTGAAAGTATTGGCAAATTTCTGTCGTCAAAAGAAAAGGTGAAACATTGACAAGTTTCATATTCTTATGATATGGTAGAGGCTAATAAAAACATATGGAAAATTTCTCAAGAGGAGGTGATCGAGGCGGTTTCAAAAAAGGAGGATTCAAGAAGAATTTTGGGGGAGGATATAAGGGTGGTAATCGAGATGATCGAGGACCGGTAACAATGCATAAGGCTACTTGTGCAAGTTGCGGAAAGACATGCGAAGTTCCTTTTCGACCATCTGATGGAAAGCCGGTATATTGCCGAGATTGTTTTGCTGGACGAAGCGCGATGGGTGGCGACAGATCTTTCCGAAAAGACCCAAGGACTTTCAATTCTCAACCAGCTGCAACCTCACAATCAAACCCTGGTGTTGGTGAACTTAAGAAGCAGGTTGAAATCATGAACACAAAGCTCGATAAGCTTGTTGCTGCTGTTCAAGAACTTACACTCAAGGGTGCGCTCAAGGAAGTTACAAATGAATCAAAGGAAACTCCCAAAGTTGTAGAAGAAGTCAAAGTAAAAAAGGTTTCGAAGAAGAAGTAGAGAATAACTTATAATAAAAGCATGTTGAATTCATTTATAAAAGAATTTTTTATATTTGGACTCAAGCAAGCACGAGCTTCTGTATTTGCAGGATCGTTTTTTGTTGTGTTGTTCCTCTCGAATCATATTTCAGTGTTCGGATTGGCTCGATACGATTTTCTATTCATCGCAGCACTGGTCATTCAAGCGATTCTTTATTTCACAAAGCTTGAGACAAAAGATGAGGTTAAAGTTATTTTTCTTTTCCATATAATCGGGCTTGTTCTTGAGCTCTTCAAGACAAGTCCTGGAGTCGGTTCATGGAGTTATCCTGAGGATGGGTTTTTCATGATTGCAACTGTTCCTCTCTATAGCGGTTTCATGTACGCAGCAGTTGGAAGCTATATTAGTCAGGCATGGAAGATATTCAAGCTCGAACTGACGAATTATAGTAAATACACCTGGAGTGTTGTTTTGTGCTCTTTGATCTATCTCAATTTCTTCACTAACCACTACATTTATGATTTTCGATGGTTTTTGATTTTAGCGATCATTATTTTTTTCTGGAAGGCGAGGGTCTATTTTACTGTCATTGATAAACCTCGATGGATGCATCTGAATGTTGGATTTATATTGATTGCTTTTTTTATCTGGGTTGCAGAAAATATTTCTACATATCTAGGTGCGTGGCAGTATCCAGAACAGGTGCATGTTTGGACGCTTGTTTCAGGACAAAAGGTGACATCGTGGTTCCTTATGGTCATCATTAGTTTTATTCTTGTAGCGTATCTTAAGCACTTCAAGAAAGTGAGAACTTCGCATTCCTCTCCTTAATGACGCCTTTGATTTCGAGTAGCGAGACCGTCTCATTTATTTTCTGAGCTGAAAGGCAAGTTTTTTGAATAAGTATCTCGCTTGTCATCGGTTCTATTTGTAAAAGTTGGATGATTTTTCTTTCACATTCGTTTAGATCTAGAGGCAGTTCCTTTTGAATTGTTTCTGGGCGATTGAAGCTGAGCATTTCTAAAATATCTTCAGAGCAAGTTATTGGGGTTGCACCTAGCCGGATAAGCATATGTGGACCCTCAGATAGCTTTGAAGTAATTTGTCCTGGCACAGCTCCAACATCACGGTTGTAGTCAGTTGCGAATTTTGAGGTGATAAGTGTTCCTGATTTTAATTCCGCTTCAATCACGAGCGTCGCATGTGAGATTCCAGCCATAAGACGGTTACGTCTCGGAAAAGTCCATGGTGCACCTTTCTGATTCATTTCAAATTCAGAGATAAGTCCGCCGTCACTATGCACTATTTCATCTGCCAATCTCGCATGCCTCGCTGGATGCAAATCGGTTGCATTTAGCCCAGACCCTGGAAAAGCGATAGTCTGCAAACCCGCGTCAAGCGCAGCACGATGCGCAATTCCATCAATTCCTATTGCTAGTCCCGATACTATACATATAGTGTATCCTTTAAGGCCCAAAATGAGCTTCCGACATAC
>JAUPUH010000008.1 GCA_030917665.1 Patescibacteria group bacterium
GACTTTAATCCTTTTACAAAATCTCCAGCATGCATTGAGAAGGTATTGGTATCAGTGGCTCTTGGAATACTTGGAAAGTCTTCATGTGACTGGGTCTTGATGAGGCTAGAATTGCGCGCTGTGCTGATTTTTAGGTTACCTTGAGTGGTTTCAAGCACAACCCCTCTCTCGTCGCTCATAGCGTTGATTAGGAATGAATTAATGGTAGTTGCAGGTACTGCCACGATACCTGTTTCTGTTGTTTTAACAGGAAGTGTTATTTCAATACCAAGATCAAGATTTGTTGCTTTTATAGTCAGGGAGTTTTTTTGAGATGCGTCAAAAAGAAGACATGAGAGAACTGGAAGGGTCATGTGCTTGTTTGCAATCCTTTCCATGTATCCTATACTCTCTTTTAACTTTTCTTGTACACACTCTATATTCATAAGGGTTCTTTATTATATATAAATACTTATTATTACTATTAGTCCTGTGGATATGGTGATAACTCAATTATATCATTATTCTTAGGCTTATTATCTGGCGGCTTCTTGTTGATAATAACCTAATAAATCGAGCTAACTTTTCAAAAACTTTTCTCTTTATCTTTTTTTCTCGACTTACAAACACCCCAACCACAACTTGTTCTAGAGATTTCCACAGACTTATCCCTAGTGTTGTCCCCAGTCTTATCCCCAATTACATCATCGCCCTAATCTGACTTATCTCCTCAACCAATATCGGATCAGTCTTCAAATCCTCCTTCACCTTCTCACATGAGTGAATAACTGTTGTGTGATCTCTTCCACCCATCTTCTCCCCTATTGAAGGGAAGGAGACGTTAAAGTCTTCACGGAGAATATACATAATAACTTGCCGAGGTTTAACAACTTCCTTCTTTCGGGTTTTATCATAAACACTATCTTCATTTATATTATAAAAGTCAGAGACCAGTTTAATAACCTCCTTAACAGAAATGTTTTTCTTTGGCTTTGTGTTGTTTTTTATAAGATTCTTTATTTCAAGCAACGAGAGAGGTCTGTTTTTAAGCTGGGTCTGACATACAATCGCGTTTATAACACCTTCAAGCTCTCTCACATTACTATCAACACTCGCAGCAAGAAAATCAAGAACATCAGACTTCAGTTCAACATTATTTGCAAGGCTTTTTGTCTTCAATATAGCCATTCTTGATTCATGATCTGGTGCGGGTATATCTATAATCATTCCCTGATTGAATCGAGATTTAAGTCTATCCTCAAGACCAGGTATGAAGTTTGGGTGTTTATCAGAAGAAAAGACGAGTTGTCTGTTTGTTTGGAAGAAAGTCTCAAATAAATGGAAGAGCTCCTCTTGGAATTTTTCTTTATTCGCAAAAAACTGGATGTCATCCATAATAATCACATCATACTTCCTGTACCTATCTTTAAATTTTTGGGTTGTGTTTGTTTGGAGAGAAGAAAAATACTCCGTACCAAATCTTTCTGAAGTTAAGTAAAAAACTTTTTTATTTGGAAAATCTTTTTTAATATGATTTCCTATTGCTTGGATGAGATGGGTTTTTCCGTGACCAGTGTTTCCGTAAATAAAGAGAGGGTTGTAGGTCGCTCCAGGATTTTTTATAACAGAGCGTGAAGCGGCATGAGCAAGCTCATTAAAAGGCCCGACAACAAAGCTGTCGAAAATATAACGGGGGTTAAGATTGTCTTCTTTGTTTATATAAAAATCATGCAATGGCATTGAGATAGTAGGGCTAGCTTGAGCCTTCTTTTTCTCCTCCTCCTTTTTCTTTTCAGCATCTTTGACAATAATATATTCCAATCCCCTCACCTGTTCGTTGAGTGTACGAAGTGTACGAAGAATAACATTGTGAAATTTCTTATAAAGCCACTCTTGGATGAATGAATTTGGAACACCGAGATAAATAACACCCTCCTCATTCTTTAGAATATAAGTTCCATTGAACCATGTTGAGAAATTAGCTTCTGATACAGCAAGTTCTATATCAACAAGAGCTTTTTCCCATAGTTCAATGTGATCTTTCATGTCACTAGTATATACTTGTTTAAAAATTAGCAAACTTGTGGAAAGTTCATAAACATGTTGATAAGTTGTGGATTATAATATATACTGCTTTCACTATGTCATTTACATACAAACCAAAGAAAAGAAAGAGAGCAAAGACCCACGGATTCCTAGTCCGATCAAAGTCTGCGACAGGACGACGAGTTTTGAAGCGACGACGAACAAAGGGACGAAAGAAGATAGCTGTTTAGGCCTATGCTTCCTAAAACAAAAAGACTTACAACCAAATCTGTTGATCTGGTGATGGAGAAAGGTCGAATGACCCATTCTCCTCTTTTTGTTATTAGGAGTATTTCTACCCAAGAAACAAGCCGTTTTTCGGTATCTGTACCGAAAAAGGTTGCAAAAACAGCAGTAGAGAGAAACAAGATACGTCGACAGGTCTATTCTGGGATTAAGAAGATTGAACACTCTATAAAATCAGGCCTAAGTGGAATGATTGTTGTAAAAGCGGGGGCCCAAAAGCTTTCTTTCGAGTCTTTAATATCAGAAATCAAAAGCACCTTTGTTAAATCAGGTTTTTTAAAGTAGAATACCCTATATGTTTTCAAGCATCTACCACACAATAGTATTTAATCCGCTTTATAATGGACTTATACTTTTATTTGATACGTTTCCTTGGATGGATGCAGGTGTTGTGGTTATTATCTTTACCATCATAATCCGCCTTATTCTCTTCCCCCTTTCAAAAAAAGCCATTGTTACTCAGGTTAGGATGAAAGAGATTGAACCAGAACTCAACACCCTAAGAAAAACTGTAACCGACAAGCAACAGCAAGCACTTAAGGTGATGGAGCTTTATAGAACAAAAGGAGTAAACCCATTTTCAAGCTTCTTCCTTCTCTTCCTTCAACTACCGATTATTTACGCCCTCTACTCTATTTTCATAGGCTCAGGACTACCTGTGGTAAATACCGAACTGCTTTATAGTTTTGTCAGCGTCCCAACCATAGACATGCACTTCCTTGGATTAATAGATATTAGTCAAAAAAGCTATCTTTTTGCGTTTTTGGCTGCTGCAGCACAGTTTTTTCAACTCCACTTTTCTTTAGCGGCTTCAAATACAGGATCGGCAAAGTCTGACAACCCCTCAATCGATATGGCTCAAAATATGATGAAGAATATGAAATACGTATTCCCAGTCATTGTATTCTTTATTTCATACAAGATTTCTGCAGCAGTCGCGATCTATTGGACTATAAGCAGCCTCTTTACCCTCGGACAAGAGCTTGTTGTTCGAAGGCACCTCAAGAAACACCAACCTCTTTAAAAGACCTTTATTTTATTGATTCAAGTCGAGAGACCAGAGTGTAAGGTCTCTTTTGTTTATGAAGTAAAGGAAGTTCTCTTTTGGGTCAAGAGTCAGGTCAACAGCATCTATTGCTTGTTTTGAAATATCAAAAAGGTTTGCAAGAAGGTGCACCTCCCCTGTCAAAGTATCAAGGTGCCATATCTGGTCGGTGAATGAAACTTTTCCTGTATACCAATCATCTGGATAAGTACCATTTGGAAATTCTGAAGGAACAGCGCAATAGAGTTCATTCTTTCTTAATGTTCCCCAAAGACACTTGTCAGCAAGTGTTCTAAAGAGCACTTCCTGAGAAGAAGAGTTTTTTGTGTCTAAATAGAAAGTTCTTATACTGTTCTGTACTAATGATGAGTAAATGAGCCGTGAACCGTCCTTGCTAAGTTTTCCACTTAACCCCCTCCCCCCACCAACTATTTTCTTCAAAACTCCAGTTCGAACATCGAGTGAGTAAAAGTAGCCCGCAGCTTTAGAAAAGGCCTTTGTTGCAATAGTAACTGTGTTTGTCTCCGGCCAATCAACAACAACCTGTGTTAAAGGCACGTCTGCGACCTTAATTTTATTTTTTTCATCAAATGAGGATGTGTAACCAATTCCTTTCCCACCCTCGACATTCCAAGTAAATATTTTTTCACCTGAAGGCGAAACAGCAACCTGACCAATATCTGGGGAGAGGTACCTACCCTTTATTTCATAAGGCGTGTCTACTGTGCTTGTGCCTGTAGATTTTAACTCAGCATAAAAGTTTGAGATGGTATCGCTTTCATCTCTTAAATATCTCAACACGAACGCGGTGAGGTTTTTGTTCCAATAACTCTCATATATTTTTGGTAGCGTTGTGTTTGAGAGTTTTCTTATATCGCTTGATATATCGTCCGCTTCATACACGTGGCCGGTTCCACGATCCATAAAACGAATCAATGACGATGTTTTGGTGGTGCTTGCAGACATACCAGCTACCGGAGTTGAGCTCAACTGACGAAGTTTAGGAAGCTTGAGAGGCACGCTTGGCTGCTCAACAGGATTTTCAACTGGAGTATTTGGGATTTGTACTATAGGCTGGTTTACGACAGGAGTTCTGCCGAAAGGCGAGAATTCAAAAGGAGAAACCACCTCCCCGTTCTCATCGAGTGTTGGGTTTTGGAAATAAAAGTACCAATAGTACACCCCTCCCCCGAGAGCAAGGAATATGAGTAGCGCTAGAATGATTTTTAGTGTTCGTGCTGACATATGTTATGGGTTTGTTGTGGCTGGCGGTGGCTCCACGTTTCCAAGAGTCTTGTTTATTTCATCTACTCGCGCCTGCATTATTTTTACATATTCCCCAGTCGAAATTCCGGCCTGTAGAGGTTTTTGTGGGTCATTCACATTTGCTTGGTATTCAGCCAACTTCTTATCAAGAGCGGGTTTATTATCAACTTTAGTGGTTTGCACATTACCCCACTGACCCCCACTAACAACTCTCAATGAACCGTGTTTTTTTATTTCATCAGTTAGTTTAACTTCTTCTTGAACCTGGGTAATATAGAAATCTCTTTGTTTTTCAAGGATATCGATCTCTGCTATTTGTTGCGCAGGATCACTCACATTTTTTAATACTTGGTTAATTCTTGTGTTGTATTGGTCTTGGATTACGTTTGTAACTGGATTTGCTTGTCCTTTTGTATTTGCTGCCGTTCTATACTCACCACCCACAACAAAAAACTTGTTCTGAACAACCGGAGCAGTGTACTGCTTTAGGTTTTCAGCACTGAGCTCATCGGGCTTTTTTATATAATCATAAGCCCTCGCAAAGGATGCTTGCCCTGAGCTTGCTGCAACATTTTTACTAATCTCTACACTCACTTCTTTTATTTTCCCCTCATACTCCCTCTTTTGTCTTTCAAGATCTGCAATTTGGTCTTCGTCTAAATCTTGGTCATTCTGTAACGCATAATTCACCCGATCAAGTTCTTGTTGAAGTTTGCTTCGTTCAGAAACAAATGCGTTTGTTCTTGATTGTGATTCTGCAGAAAGTGCCCTCAAGTCGTTACCAAGCTGTGTCTGGAAATCTTTAACAGCATCAAGATCTGCCTTGTTTATTACAATGGGATCTATACTCGTTTTGATCTCAACAAGCCGGGGATCAATCGTTGCGAGAATTAGGTATGAAGCAAGTACCATAACAAGCCCAATTACAGCGTTTTCTATTCTTTCCCTACCATTTCCCTTACCGAATGGCGTTTCACTTGTCATGTATTCTACCCCTCCCCAAATTATCATAACAACCGCAAGGAAGGCGGCCAGAGCTATTGAAAATTTAAAAACATAACCAATATAATCATCAAGATTAATAGTTTTGGTTACACCGTCTTTGCAGGTATTGTCTGTGCTTGTTCCTTCAATACATGGCAATGGTTCCAATAAGGTATATTCTTGCGCACCCGAAACAAGGGGTGTTATTGATAATGTGATTAGAATAAGTAAAAGTATTTTTTTCATGGATTAAAATATAGTTCCAGAACCCTCTTCCTCAGGCTGTTTTTTACTAAAGTATACCGTAAATTGACCCCGTGCGCCCTGCAAGATGGCTTCCTGGTTCCTTATATCAAGGTTTATATTTGAGATTCCTTCAGTTTCTGCTTTTGTGCGGATAGTTATGCTCTGATTTTTCAAAAGACTTGGTTGGTCAACATTGTTAACAGACCAGTTATAAACATTTGCATCACTTCCTTGTCCTATATTAAAACCAAAAGGCACAGCCCTTACCCGCATCTCTTCATTTTTGAGAGAAACTCTACCTGTAAGGATTTTGTTGAATAGTATGCCGTAAAGTGAATTATCCTCGTAAAAATAAAGAAAAGGCTCGATTGGTTCGATGCTTATTGATCCCGAAGTGTTTTGACTTTGTTCTCGGGTATAGACCTCAACCTCGATTTCCAGCGGTTTTGGAATACTGTCGAGCTGTATATTAACAGATTGTTTTCCATAGCCTTGTCCGTCTGGAACGTATTTTCCACCCATTTTCCACTGGTACACCAGCGTTTTAGGATCAATTTCACTAAGACCGTCCTTTGAAAGGTGTGGAATTGCCACTATACGAACACTGTTTTGATATACCAAGGGCAGCTTTCCTTCAAAAAAAGGAGGAGTATAACCTCGCGGTTCCCATATTATATCAACCGAGCCTGATTTTAAGACAAGGGATTTTTGAATCTCCTTCCCTTCGGGTGTCTTTATGACCGCTTTAACATTAAGTGTTACACCAACCCTCGGCATTGTTACGAGGATTTTCTTTAATCCGATACCTTGACCTTGGTTCTTACCATCAACAAGCCACACAATCGACGAAGCATTAAGATCAAGACCAAAGCTTTCAACAAAAACCTCAACCATCTGCTCAGGTCTTGGATTACTAATGTTTGTGTCTATTGTGACACCATCAACAGATGCAGGTATCTGCGCGTATGCTTGCGTTCCGAATACGCATAAAAGAGTAAATATTGATATTTTCAACATCAATTTCATTGTCCTTAATTGTAACACACTCCGTGTGATGACTATTCCCCATGTGATATAATTATTAACAATATGACGAATATAATTAAACTGAGCCTACTATCAATTATTGTTTTTTCAACCTTTCTTTTTTTTGAGATTCGCCAAATAAAAGCCTCAAATCCTATATGTCCCCCACAATTCCACTGTGCGATCTTGGCAGATGTTGTTGCTGGGCAGGCCAATTGTCCTGATGGATATGACTGCACACCACTTTTTCCTCCCCCACCAGACTGCCCACCTCTCGATGTGTGCTTTTTTAAGACAAAAAAGTCATCAGCCGCCACAACAGCATCTACCACGAAGGGGGCATTTTCTTCAACCGCTATTTTCATTAGCTCACTTGATCGTTATGTCGGTTCACCAGGGACTCTCGTAACAGCTTTCGGAAAAAACTTTCCAAAGACTGCCACGGTCTCGATAACATCAAATTCATCCCTACCAATTTCTACACAACCAAACTCCATCGCTAGCAGCACTGATGGATATGACATGGCAACCTTCTATCTTCCCCAGAGTCTATCTGGAGGCGTTTACAGTATTTCAATAAAAGGTATTACTGGTCTTGTAAGCAACTCAGTATCTTTCACTGTAACCTCCCTTACTTCTTCGGGCCAAACATCAACTGGTAACACAAACACTAATACAAATACGAATACCAACGCCAATACAAATACAAACACGAACACAAATACTTCAAACACAAATACCAATACAAGACCAACCAACACCAATACAAACACAAACACAAACGCGAACACGAACACGAATACAAATTACACAAACCAAAACAATTCAAATTCAACCAGTGGAAAGTTTAGTATAAATGAGTCAATCCAAACAACAGATAATTTAAGAGTAAGAAGCACCGCTTCTATTTATGGAACACTTCTAACTACACAGCCTCGAGGCACACGAGGAAAAGTAAGGGGTGGACCAACAATTGCTGATGGCTATACATGGTGGAATATAGATTACGCATCCGGAAACGATGGATGGAGCGCCGAGACCTACCTCACAAAAGACGTTACAGGTGGTGATCCTGGGCAGTGCTATACATTCGCAAACGACATGACTCTTGGTTCTAGTATCTCAGACATTTTTTATCTACAAACAGCTTTTCGAGCTGAAGGATTTCAGATACTCGATGCAGAACGAAGCCCGAACCCATATTTTGGAAACTCTACTTTGAATGCAGCAATCGGTTACCAAGGTAAATATGGCATAACTCCACAAGCTGGCTATGTAGGCCCGAAGACACGTGCACAGCTCAACACTACCTACGGTTGCAGATAGTATAAAATGCTAAGCTCAATACTCAGAAAGATAACTTCCCTGCCCCTAACCATTGAATCATGGGCTTTGAGTGCTATTGGAATTATCTTTATAAGAATATTTCTTGAGCATTATTCCTCAAACGAAGCTGGGCGCTTTGTATTGATCGATGCCTCAACAATCATCCACTACTCAACTTTTTTCATCGCTGTCTTGCTTGTGAGCACCTTGATTGTAATGTTTTTCTCAAAACAACCCCTGAAGGAGAGCGCGACGATTGCCCTCTTTGGCTTTATGATCATATGGCTTCCACCACTTCTTGATTTGATTATAAGCTGGGGTACTGGCTACACAATGCACTATCTTTTTTTGCTTCCTAAGGATCTACTCACCGCTTTTCTCACAATGTTTTGGAGCACGGCTAACACTGGAATAACTTACGGTATTAGAATAGAGATTGTCCTTGTGGTTATTGGCAGCTTCGCGCTCGTCTACTTCTACACAAAAAGCATTCTAAAATCCTTATCAGCGAGTATTCTCCTATATGCCTGTATCTTCGCACTCGTTAGTTTGCCATCAATGCTCGGTCTTTTTCAGAGACAAACCATCCCTCACTTCGTATCCACAAGTATTCTTAATTCAAAAATAATCAGCAATTCTTCCTATCCAGCACAATCAAGTTATGAAAGAGTACTTGATGTTGGTTTCAATTCACTCATGACCCAGGTCAATCTCGCAATTATCCTTGTTGTAGGAATTTTAATATGCGCTATTGGATACCGAGAGAAGTTAAAAGTCCTTCTCCGCAATTCACGGCCAGAAAGAATCCTTCACTACTCTATTCTTGTTGTTGTTGGTACCCTGTTTGGTGGTGGTCCATCGTTTTTTCTTTCATGGGTCAATGTTTTATCAACGGTAGTGACGATTACCGCTTTTGTTTTTGCGTGGCTTGTCGCTGTTTGTATAAACGACATATACGACAAAGAAATAGATGAAATTTCAAATACCAATCGCCCTCTTCCCCAAGGCTCGTTCTCAAACGGAGAATTTTATTCTTTATCAGTCGTTTTCACTATACTATCATTCATTGCGGCGTATTCTTCAAGCATGTACGGACTCTTTTTTGTCCTCGCCTTCTCCTTTGCTTACTATATATATTCAGTTGAACCGCTTAGGCTAAAAAGACATTATATAACCGGTGCACTTATTATAGGTTTTGCGAGCACTTCTGCAGTTTTGGCTGGGTTCTTTTTATCAAACAATCAAAAAGAATTCCTAGCATTCAATCCCCTTCTAACCCTGTTCCTTGTGATTCTTTTTGGTTTTGGATCAATGGTGCGAGATATCAAGGATTACGAAGGAGATAAATTAAATGGAATTAGTACACTACCTGTCAAAATTGGCTTAAAGAAAGCAAAGATTGTCATTGCTACAGTGATAAGTCTTGGAATGTTGTGGGTTGCGTACTACTTCGAAAGTATTCTACTCACCGTTGCTGCAATTATTTGTTTGTTATTTATCTGGAGAGTCTTTTTTGCAGATGTATATAAAGAGAGGAACTTCTTCATTGCCTACCTTCTATTTCTGGTGGTTTTTATTGCGACTTTTATTCTAAGATAGCATCCATATCAGGCCCTGAAGGTCTTTTCATTGGACCCCTTACCCCATTTTTATTTGCTGGATTTATTTTTTTTCTTGCAGCAGTCACGCCGATTTTTGACCCAGGCATCAATGATATTCCCGTTTTGTCTTCTATTCTTGAAATCGCAATTACTGCTATGGTCGCAGCAATTATAGTAGGAAGTTCCTGGACTGCCGGGATAAACTCAGCGACTATTGATATAGCTTGGGGAGCTAGAGTTTTGGCGTTAATGAAGCCATGCCCTGTTTTTACGAGATAGATTGTGAAAATAACGAAATACACCCAACCAAAAAGGGTTCCAACGAAAGGAATAAGTGTAAGGAGGTCAAATATTCCCGCCAAACAAACAAATACAATTATACCCAAAACCCCTATTCGATATTTCTTTTTCATGGATTATTTTGCTGAGGCACCATTTTGCTGGCTCAACTCAAGATCCTGTTTTGCTTGCTTGATTGCCATAACTTGAGCTGGGTTCGTGGTGATGATCTGGTCTTCTGTATATGAAGCAACAACCTTAAGGGCGACATGTTTCAATCCCACGAAGAATATTCCCTCACCCACATCTGATTCGAGTAGAAGATACTTCTCCTCATCAGTGAGATTGAATGTTCTTTGGATGTTATCAATAGAAGACGGAGACTGTTTAAGGAGAATTTGGATTGAGGAGTTTGTAATGATCGGTAATCCATAAGGAGATTTGAGGAAGTCATCAACGTCCTGTGTGATGGTTGCCAAGCCAAGGTAATACTTTCGTCCTCGTTTTGCAAGACCGAGCAAGAATGAAGCCGTGTCTTCTGATTTCATCATCCACCACGCCTCGTCAATAACAAGTAAACGCTTCTTAAGAACCTTTCTGATGGCGTTCCATATATAGTGCGTTACGATGTACATTGCCACTGGCTTAAGTTCATCCTCCATGTCTCGAAGTGAGAACACAACAAATTTCTTATTGATATCAACGTTTGAGGGACGGTTTATGAATCCTGACCATGTTCCTTTTGTATACTTTGTAAGCCTTTCAACGAGAGATTCTGCCCCCTCCATACCAGCAAGCACAAGTTCAAAGTCAGAAAGAAGTGGTGGCTCGACGTTTCGGAAGTCTGATTCCGGTGAAATATCCTTTAAGGCGTATGTTTCTGTGATTGCTCGATCGATAATAGCATCCTCTTCCTGTGTAAGACCACCAAGCATGATTCGGAAAAGACCGACAAGGTTGATGATGTTTGATCGGAGAACATCAGCACCACTCTCATCTTCTCGAGGAATCGGAAGATCAAAAGGGTTGATGTGGTGCTCTGAGTTAAGTGAAATATTGAAGTACTTCCCTCCTGTGGCCTCTGCCATATACTCGTATTCTTTTTCAGGGTCAATAACGATTACTTCCGTATCAAACATAAGTGTTCGGAGAATTTCAAGTTTTGTACAATATGACTTTCCTGATCCAGCCTTTGCGAATGTCACAGAGTTGTAGTTTTCAAGGAGAAATCGGTCAAAAAGCACAAGTGAAGAGTTGTGACGGTTGATTCCGTAGAGAATTCCCTTGTCAGATGTAAGGTCAAAGGAAACGAATGGGAAAAGGCTTGAAAGAGGTGATGAATTGAGCTTTGAATGCACAGCAAGCTGGTCATCACCTATAGGTAGCACGCTCTTGTAACCACTTTCCTGTTGGAAGAGTGCTGGCTTGAGATATACGAGCTTTGATTCAAGAATAGATTTAACTTCTGATTCGATCTTATCGAGGTCAGCACTATTATCGCCGAATATCGTTATATAAACCCCTACATCGAATATTTTCTCTTGCGCCTGCATAAGATTGTCGCGAAGTCCTTCAAGGTCTTGATAAGCAGTATCAAGCATGGGGTCACGGACAAGTCCCTTATCCTCTCTTTGTGATATCTGGCTTTGTACTTCAGCAACTTTTTTCTGGAAATGACGAAGGATCTTTGCTGTATCAACAGGGTGAATGAAAATTGAAATATTAAAAATCTTGTCGAGATTGATAATCGGTGCGAACCAACTTTCGGCGAGGAATCGAGGATATGAAATAACAAAGAAAGTACGAGCCACCTTCTCTCCAAGGTTAATTTCCTTCGGACTTATCTTAAGAGCAGACGGTGCAATGACGTCTTTCAATTCAAGAACGCCCGCCTCATAGATTTCCTGAGGCATTAAGGAGACGATAGGCGCAGCCTCCTCTTTTTTTCCTAATAGTTTTGAAAAGATTCCCATAGTAATTTATTTTGCTAATTTATCTGAATTGGCTTCTCGGTTTCCCCAGGATTGAATATCTTGTAATATAATTCTACCACCTCTTCAGTTCCGAGCTCAGCAACACGAATACCGCAACGAACAAGTCCCTGCTCAACCACACCCACCCTTTGTTCGAGTTGACTCCTGTACTCTTCAAATTTCTGGTTTTCAAGGAGTTTGTCGTTCGCTCCCTTTTTCATAAATGAAGTTAGGGGATTTTTGGTGGCGGTAAGTGTTGGGGGCATGTAAGGAATTACAATAAAGAAGCCTTTCGTCATGATATTGCTGTTGTCGACGAAAGTTTTTATGAATTCTATGTATTCGCGGGTCTGAATCTTCATGAGTTCTGTTACCTGTTCCTTGTATCTTTCCTCTAGGAGCGCTATGTACGGCCGAATATCAAGGCGTTTTGATTGAACGAAAATCTGGATTGAAAAGTCGAGCGAGTTGAGGAAGTTTTGGAATTGAGAGATGATCGCGTTCTGCTCATCACCAGATTTGAGGGCGAAGTTAAGTGATGATGCAAGGATAATTGCCCGCATTGAGCCATCCTTGAGTATGACGATACCGTCTCGAATTTCTTGGATCGGGACGAATTCTTGTGTTGTTTTTGATGCGACTGCTGTTTGTGCCATGTTTATTTTTGGTTCTTATTGCTATACATACTTTCCTTGATATCAAGACTCCACGTTAAGTCCTTAAGCTTACTATCTGAAATTTTTGGAACCATAACCCCAGCGTATTCTTTTGCTTCTTGAACAGGATTATCCACCTTCTTGTTGGGCATCTTTTTCCAAATGAAGAGCTTTGCTGAAGTATAGTACTTGAAGGCAGCCTCCACGACATTGATAAAGGGCTTGTTATTTATTTTATAAAAGGCCAAGGTCCCTGAGAATGCCATGACAGCCAAGATAGGAATAAACGAGTAGAAGATAGAGGGCAGAAGCTGATAGATTATAAAAGATAACCCTGCTCCACCGGCGAGGTAGATGAACTGTTTTAGTGTGAGCGGTCCGAAGATCTTGTCTTCCACTTCTATGAATTGTGGAACTTGATAACGCATGAATGTATTATACCACAGGGCTTCACCTTATATCTGCTCCCTATATGGATCGGCGGTGTAGGATTTCTTTTCCTCAACCTTCTTTTCTGGAATTGCAGCCTTCACTTCCTTAACCTCGATTTTTTCTGGTGCATTTACGTGTGCGGTTAGAAGATGGTCAATCATTGGAGAGGCCACTGGCTTCACGGGGATCATTGGTTTATCCTCTATACTCTTCAGAACATCCTCCTTGTTTATATTTTCGTCCTTATACTGGGGTGATGTCGAAATTGGTATTGTTTTTTCAATAGTAAACTGACCAGCTTCTTCTATTTTTTTATTATCAGGTACTATTGGGAGATTTGCTGGGGGTGTTGGTATGACACTCTCAAATTCCGGTTTTGACTCCGTTTCTCCATCATTAAGTCTTCTAATCTCCTCTTTAACATCCGCAAGAACGTCATCGTTTATCTCGGTTGAGATCTTGCGAGCAATCTTCGAATCAATTTTCAGCTTTTTGCTTATGATATCGACAAAGTCTTTTGAGGGTTTTAGTCCGATGATCATATACCCTGTTTCCTCGATGAGGTCGTTGATTTGATCCAGCAAAAGGCCGTTATCTTCGCCAATTTTTGCTATATCAGCAGCCGTTTCCGTAGAAAAGAAAAGCTTTTTAATTATTTCAGGGATTCTATTAAGTTGTTCCTCGATTAATTTTGTATCCATTTTTTATTAATAATTTCTTCTATTAACTTGTCTAGGAGTAGAACCACCGGAAACCACTGGTCTAGGAGGACCCACTCTTCCAGGCGGCACAGGACCCGGCACCTGACTTCCACCAGTATTTAACTGGAACTGTTGAATTTGTCTTTGAATTGTTGCTAGGTTTGCATTCTCTGTTGCTAAGTCACCAGGATTTCCAGGTGTCCCGTTTATTGCGTCTAATTCTGCCTGTTCAACCTGTGTGAGTGCCCGTGGGGGAATATTATTTCCTGGATTACCTGCAATTATGGCTTGCAGCTGTCTTTCTCGAGAAACCAACCTATTAATTTCAGCAGTTATTTCCGTTTGTCTTCTTGTTAGGATTCTCGCAGCTCCAACCCTATCCGCCCTACCAGTTGTTGCCATAGAAATTTGTCCAGATCTTGTAAATATTGAATTAGTAAGTCTACCAGAATAATTTGTACGAGCCCGGCTATCATTCAAAGAGTTGTAGGTTGCTTCCCTATCAGCAATTCTTCTGCCCAAATTCTCATCATATCCCCTAGCAACTCCAAGCATACCCCTTCTTAATTGTTCTCCAGCAAAACTACTACCAGCAAACCTTTGCATTGTTTCACTTTGAGCAACTCGACTCGCAACACGACCACCTGTATTTCTCCATGTACTACCCGCACTATTTTGAGCACCTTTTTTGAACCAACCACTGACTGCACCGACCTTCGGTGCCCAGCCAGCTCCCATCCCTCCCATTTTTTGTGCAAAGACGAGAGGTGCATTGATAAAGAAGAGCGCGATGATGAATTGAATTATCACCCCAATAAACGTTGGGCCGAAAGCACCCTCGCCAGCAGTAGCTACCCCAGTAGCACTTTGGTTGAATATTGATGAGAAACCGGGGCTACTAATAAGTCTTAGAGAAAGATACATAAGGAAAAGATAAGCAGGCATAAACACCAACTGACTCACAAATAAGTTTTTAAGTTCAGATGCCTTACCCTGAAGATCCTTATGTGGAAATATAAAAGAGGCGAAATAGAGTGGAGACAGAGCCATGATGAACAAGAGCACCCCAGTTCTCAGGGTAAACATTACAGCAGCTGCAAAGAAGCTTATAGCTGCAGTTAGCATCATAATCATTCCACCAACGGCGGCAAAGAATATACCCGCACCCACATCTACCCCAGCAAGTACCCCCTTATTCTGGTATATTTGTGGAATCTTGAGACTACTCATGAAGACGTTTGAAAGACCGCCGTCAGTGAAAACCTTTCCTGTGCTGAAATTCTCAGCAGTATCCGGAGCAATTGCTCGATAGAACTGTAAGGAAACAAGGTTTGATGCATCGATTGCGATTTTGGTGAAGAAAAGACTGAAGTTAATCAACAACCCCACCATAATGACGTTAAGAACTAGCTTCTTTAGGTTCCCTGTACCGTCACCCAAGATAGTCCTAATTGAGGCATAGATGAGTGCGAAGATGATAAACATGCTTGAGATATTTCGAACCACAATCCAAACATCCTTAAGTGCAGGGATACTATCAAAGAAGTCACCGATGTGTGTTGTTAGGTTGACGGATACACTCAAGAAAATACCGCTTACGATAACTAGTGTGGAGGTTAGTCCGAGGAACATGTTGGCGATTCCAGCCAAGATGTTGTTTATGAATGATGTTGAAGCCCCTTCAAGCAAAGTTGTAACCGCCGCTGCCTGTGTTACGTGCGGAACCAAAACCACCCCTATCGTCATAAGGATCAAAAGAATCGGAAGGATTTTGATAAGGGTTTTTTTCATGCTTCGTTATCGCGTAGTTGACGAATTCCTCTTTGGTGGTGGGAAAGCCTGGCACTGCTGATAGAATGTTGTAGCTTGAGTTCGAATGGTTGCTGTACTCGTTAGAAGATTGTTGTAGTCATCGAGAGCCTTCTGCACATTTCTTTCATCAAGCCTGTCTGAATTGTTTGGATCACTCAGTTTTCTGAAGGTTTCTGCTGCCTGGTTAACTTCCTGCAGATTTTTTGCATTATCGGCCTTCTGTTTTGCATCAAGTATCTCTGCATATTTTATTTGTGCTTCTCGAGCAGCGGCTTCAACTGATGTGTAAACAGTATAGAAACCTGTACCAAGAGCCGTTGCAGTTTGAATCTTAAGTATTTCAGCCTGTGCTAGAGCTACTTCATCAGTATCAAGTGGGGGCTGGTTTGCTTGTATTTTGTTCATGTAGCATGCTTCTGCAGAATCAAAAGTTGCCTTTGTTGAAGCCATGACCTCGAAGGAGCTGTTCCTGTTATCCATAAATCGTTTTGCAAGACCAAGATATGATTCGATATCGTCTGAAATTCTTGAACCGATATCGCCAGCCTTCTTCTGATTTTCTAGGTCACTCACAACACTATCAAGATATGATGAGCCAGAAACATCTTTCTTACTAACAGCAGCAAGTCCTTTCTGGAGCACCTGTGTTGCAAGCTGTGCAAACAAAGCATTTACGATTTCACCGATCTCGTCAGCTAAGCCAAGCTTTTCGACAGGAATATTGAGTTGTTTCTCAAGAGAGTTGGCAATTGTTGATCCGGGAGTTGAAACAGGACAAATACTTTTATCCTTTATTGCGCTTCCGCTCACTACGAACTTGTCAGTGAGAGGGTCATATGTTCCCCCATCAAGAGGAGTATCAGAGGTTTGACTTATACCCTTACAATCTCTCCATGAAAGGAATCCCTTTCCTTGTGAAATTTCACTTTGCTGCTGTCCTTGCTTATTTGCAACACGGAAAGAAAGGTCGCTATCCGCTTGGAGGTATGCTCCAAAGACATTGTTCTGGGGTTCGGTAGTAAGAGACACGAAAGCTGGCCAGCCGCCCTGCTTGAAGTCCCCCGCCGTAAAACCGTTGATTGAGGCATTCTCTACAGCGTTTCTTGAGTTATTTATAATTGTACTGAGTGTACACGCATATCTTTTTTGGAGATTGGGCCTGTATTTAAATGAAAGAGCAATACGGATATCGATACTAAAAGGAGAACAAAGTTCTGCGAGATCTCCAGAAATGAACTGGCCTGTTGTCTGGTCAGCTATATCAAGGAAGAAGGCACCAGGATTTTGTACAAAAGACGGACTACCTTCGAACCCGCTATTGATCCAATTAACAATTGATCGGGTGATTTCTTGTAGAACCATTTCAGCCAAGCCACTTACAAGGGGGTCAAGGATGTACTCTTTGTATTCACTTGAATAATCAAAGGCGGCGCTTGCAAACTGTGATACTCCATTCAAAACGTTTGTGGCGAGGTTTGGAAGATCGAAAACAGCCCACTGAGCCTCTGCTTTTTTAGGATAAGCAGAAAAGGAGGTTGAAAAGGCTATGAGGATGACAAGCGTACCGATTACTATGTTTTTTATTGGGTTTATTTTCATAAAATTATTTTGGATAGACAAAATAATATGCTGGGTCTGTCGCCGCATATGTTATACCCAAATAAATTAAATAGCTTTGTATTGCTCGTAAAGAATCAAAAAACCTCTTTTCGACTACAGGCCACTGGCCAGCAGCTTCTATGCCAGCCAAGGGGTCAACGGTCGCTTTTCTAAGAGATTGCATCATAAAAAGTGTTGAGTTCATTGCGTTTACAAGGTCGAGATGCATAATTACCATTGATTGTGGTGCTTCAATTTTAAGGAGGCCATTCACGATGTTCTTGTAGCTCTCTACTACAGGATCAAGCTCTTTCAGGATTTCTGGATTATCCTTTTGCAAAGCATCCTTTACAATAAGCCCTTCATTTCTGGAGCTGACCACGTACTTTTTGAAAACAGCAGTCATTTCGTTGCCGTACTGCTTAACAGCTTCCTTGCTATTGTCAGCTTTTACTTTAATTTCTGATATTAAATAGGGCTTTGCTTGAATCAAAGGTATGGAATCAATCGTCTTTTGGATAAGGTCCTGTTGGTTGTATTTATCATCTGAAATTCCAAGTTGTCTTAGTTCCATATAACGCGCGAAGAATTCCCTACTCAAAGCGTCTATAGGCTCGATCTTCTCTGCTGTTTGCTGGGTGATATCTTTAATTATTGAGGCTGAGGCTATAGGTTTCTCCTTGCTTTTTGGATCATTAGGATTCGTTCCCGTAAGAATTTCTTCCCAATCCTTCATCCCATCCCCGTCCGTATCAACGTCTTGTGCCGACTTGTCAGTCGCACTTACTACTTCTGGTGCAACATAGATATTTTCAGCGTTTTTGTTTCTGTATTCTGCGAACACAAAACTCCCTCCGACGAGAAGGATTGCCACAAGAATGAACACGATGTTTTTGCCTATTTTCACAGGGGCAGTATTTTGGATACTGTGAAAATTATATCAAGATACCAAGCTATCTCCTACGATTTTTTTCCACACTTCAAGCGATATATTCTCTGCCCGGAGGTCTTTTGATAGATTTTGGCGCTCCCAGATCTTTTCGAGGGTCACTTTGGGTATTTTGTCTTCCAAATTTCGTATAACGACCTTCCTTTTGTGTGCAAACCCAGCTTTAAGCACCTCAAAAAAGTACTTTTCATTAATTTTTGTTGCACCGGCCTCATTTTCAAAGAATTTTTTAGAAATATCGCTGATCATAAGCACGGCAGAATCAACGTTGGGCATCGGTCGGAAGAATTTTCGAGGTACAGAGCAGATGTATTTTGGATTTCCGTAAGACTTAACAGAAATTGAAAGAATACTTTCTTTTACATCGACGATTCTTTTTGCAACCTCCTTTTGGACCATGATTACCATTCGCACGGGAGGGTTTTTTGATTCTAGAAACTTTCTGATGAATTCTCCCGTAATGTAGTATGGGATATTTGCAATGAGAATGTAGCCTGCCTTTAATTTTTCATGAAAAGTCTCATCAAACTCGAGGATGTCGGCGTGAATAATTTCAAGCTGTCCTGAAACAGTTTCATTCAAAAACTTTTCTTTAAGAAAAGGAATTGCTCGGTCGTCTTTTTCGACCGCGATTACCCGCACACCTGTTTCAAGAAGTTTTGAAGTAAGAGCCCCCTTCCCTGGCCCGACTTCAAGCACAATGCCTTCTTTTGAAATTTCACCAGTATGTATCATTGCAGAAATAACCTGCGGAGCGTGCAAGAAATTTTGTCCCAATGATTTTTTTGCTATGAAGCTCATGTCGTTTTAAAAATCTATAAATATTGCTTTCACTCCGCGTGGTGCTTCTTCATCACCCTTCGATTCTATATGCTCGTCACCAATATCGGAAATAAAGTTTGATGGTGTGTTAACTTTCTGTGCACCATAGATCGTGCGCAACTGCGCATAACTCAAGAAAACTTTTTTTCGTGCGCGCGTTATCGCGACATAGAAAAGCCTTCTTTCTTCTTCTGACTGTGATTCACTCACCTCTTTCTCATTCATTCTCTGATGTGGGAACAGATCTTCTTCGAGTCCCGCAATAAAAACATAATCAAACTCGAGTCCCTTTGATGCATGTACTGTCATGAGTTTAACAGCATCGTGATCTTTTTCAAGCTCGTCCTGATCAGTTGCTAGAGCCGCATTTTCAAGGAGTTTTTCTATTGCTTCTCCAGTAGGAAGTGCATCGTATTGTGATGCTACAGAGACCAATTCCCTAAGGTTTTCAAGCTTTTCTTGCTCTTCAAGCCCCCCATTTTTATACACGGTTTCCATCCCTGTTTCTTTAATAATGTATTTGATAAGAGTTGACGGAGTCTCTTTAAGTGCGACTGCCTTTATCTTTTCAAGGAGATGAAGAAATTGTTCAACCTTATTTCTTAATGATGGTCCGAGAGTTTTCTCTTGTCCTGCGATGACCTTGAGCATGGTTGCTTTTCCAATACCTCGCGGAGGGACATTTACGATTCTCACCATGTCATTTGTGCTCTCTCTGTTAAGTGATGCCTTAATGAAAGAAAGTACGTCTTTAACTTCCTTTCTTTCAAAGAATTTAACGCCAAGCACTTGGTATGGAATGTTTTTGTTGAGAAACGCTTCCTCGAGCACGCGTGACTGGAAGTTTGCTCTGTAGAGAACAGCAATCTCTCGGGCATTCGTTCCATCTGAAATGAGTTTTCGTGCTTCGTCGGCAATCATTCGCGCCTCTTCATGTTCGGTATATGAAATGAGAAGCTCGATCTTCTCACCCTCAATGTTTTTTGTGAAAAGATTTTTTTCACGCCGCATCGTATTCTTTTTGATGACATTGTTTGCTGCTGCAAGTATTGTCTGGGTTGAGCGATAATTTTCTTCAAGGGTAATTACTTTTGCTTCAGGATATTCTTTTTCGAAGTTTAGAAGATTTTCGATATCTGCACCTCTCCAGCTATAAATATTTTGATCGACATCACCGACCACACAAATGTTTCTGTGCGACTCAGCAAGAAGTGATGCAATTTCGTATTGTACCCTGTTCGTGTCCTGATACTCATCGATGTGAATGTAATTCCAAATTGAAGCGTAACGCTTTTTCACTTCTGGATGCATCTTGAGAATCATTGCAGTTTTTAGAAGTAAGTCATCGAAATCAAGAGATTTTTCTTTTGCGAGTGTTGCTTCATATTTTTCCCATACCTGAGCAACAATTTTTTGGAAATACTCTTTCTGGTTGTTCTTATAAGTGGACAAAGTAATCCCATCACCCTTTTCGCGAGAGATTACATTGAGAATGGTTCCAGGTTCGTACTGCTTAGGATCGAGAGAAAGTTCCTCCAAAGCGTCTTTAATTGCTCTTTTGGAATCCCCACGATCATAAATTGTGAAATGGCGCGTTATTCCCAACAAGGCGCTATTTTCTTTGATTATATGAACACCTAAGGCATGAAAAGTACTAACAAAAGGCCTTTCAGCAAAGGAAATAGGTATATTAAGGGTCTTGTCTGACTCGATGAGGTGAAAAACCCGCTCCCGCATCTCTTTTGCTGCCTTGTTTGTGAAAGTGATCGCAAGTATCTTTGAAGGTTGAACTCCATGTTTGATGAGATTGAGGATCCTGTGAGTTATTGTCTTTGTCTTACCTGCCCCAGCCCCGGCAATGATAAGAAGCGGTCCCTCAAGGGTTTCCACAGCATCTTTTTGACGAATATTGAGGTTGTTTTCGTGCATGAAGACAACTATACCACACAGCTACTTCAAGCTGCAGAAAATTGTAAGTTATTAGACAATAGTATTGTTAAATTTCAATGGGTCACATTGACAAAATACACTATTTTAGTTGTAAAAATCTTTTCCCCAAACGCTATTGACTTATCAAATGCGCTCGGATAGGCTTGATAGGTACCTTAAAAATAGATGTACAAGAATAGCTCAACAAGGCCATATTCTGAAACTCTCACCCTACTAACACCGCCCTGTGCGGCGACCGAATGATATTGCCGAAAGACTATTTATGTTATGAAATTTTTATCTCATTCAGCACAAAATACAATATCTTTTTTTAAAGCCGTTTCAATCAAAGGCTCACTTTTTGCTACACTTGTAGTACTCCTCACTATGACCCTCGTATCGTACCCAAAGACTGCTCAAGCAGGTCTTTTTTCTTTCATTTCTGACCTAACGGGTGATAAGGCTTCCGCAAAGACACTTGAGGTTCCAACAGAGGTTAATTCACAGAATATGGCCCTACTTCAGGCTGCCGTTAACGTAGACCCAAATCCTAATAAGTCTGATTCAAGCGACCCTATTATGGTCGACAACTCCTTTGTCGCTCAAATCGGTCCACAAGGTACTGTTTCTGAGGTCGAAGATAGGATTTCTACAGAAATTAGCCTTTATACTGTTCGATCAGGAGATACACTATCAAAAATCGCTGAAATGTTTGGTGTTTCAGTAAACACTATCATTTGGGCAAACGAACTCGGTAAGAATCCTGTACTTAGAGAGGGTCAGATGCTTGTTATCCTCCCTATCTCAGGAATCAAGTACACAGTTAAGAAGGGTGATACTATCCGAGGAATTGTCTTGAAGTATAAATCAAACCTTGAGGAGGTTCTTGAATACAACGATCTGACTCTTACATCTACTCTGGGAATTGGTGATGTTATTGTTATTCCAGATGCTGAACCTACAATAATCGATACTCCAAAGATTCTTACTTCTAGAACAACAGTGACTGCAACAAACACAGTTCATGATGCGAACGGACCTTTCTATCCCGGCTATTACATTCGCCCTATCGATGGTGGAAAGAAATCACAAGGACTTCATGGGTACAACGCAGTTGATCTAGCTGCTCCAGTAGGAACATCAATTCATGCGTCTGCTGCAGGAACAGTTATTGCAAGTATGACAAACGGAGGATGGAACGGTGGTTATGGAAACTACGTCATTATTTCTCATAAGAACGGAACTCAGACACTCTATTCTCATACACAGAAAAACTTCGTAAGTGTTGGTGACACAGTCGAGCAAGGACAGTTGATTGCAAAAGTTGGAATGACAGGTAAATCAACAGGACCTCACGTGCATTTCGAGATTCGAGGCGCGAAGAACCCATTCTAACTCTGGTTGCGTAGTTTAAAAATTCTTTTGTCGATACTGCAAGGCTTCAAGTATATGGATTTCTGTAATTTTCTCTGATTTTTCTAGATCAGCAATCGTCCGTGAGAGTTTTATTATTTTATGGAACGAACGGGCTGAAAGCCCAAAGCGTTCTGCTGAATTCTTCAATAGATCAGCCACTCTCTTTTCAAGTA
>JAUPUH010000059.1 GCA_030917665.1 Patescibacteria group bacterium
AACTACTTATTCCGAGCCCCTTCTGCACCAAGTCAAGATGTTGAATCAACCGTAAAAACTACATATTTAGATGTGAAGGGTCGATCGATTTACAAAATTTCAAAGGACTCAAAAGTTGAATTTAGAATAGACGAGGTTTTAAATGATAAACCTTTCACTGCGGTCGGAATCACTTCCGAAATTGCAGGAGATGTCTTCATCACCGAAGACAAGATCGAGATTGGAACACTTGCGATCAACGCAAGAACTTTCAAGACTGATAACGAAAAGCGAGACGGCGCAATAGCTCGATTCATACTCAAATCAGAATTGGCTCCAAACGAATTCATATACTTCAAGCCAACAGAAGTCATTGGGACACCTTCAGCATTCACTGTTACTGGAGACCTTACTATTTCCGGAATTACAAAACCTGCAACATTCAGCGTAAATGCACAAATACAGGATGATACTCTTGTCGGAACTGCAACCACGCAGCTAAAGCGAAGCGATTTCGAGCTCAAAATCCCAGAAGTGAAATCAGTTGCAAGCGTTAATGATGACTTCACTATCACAGCAAAGATTGTCGCTCCAAAAGCGCAATAAATGACCGAGAAAGCCTTCATCAAGGAAATCTGGAAATACTATAATACACATAAGCGCCAAATGGTCTGGCGCGATGATCCAACCCCGTACAAGGTAGTTGTCTCTGAGATCATGCTCCAGCAAACACAAGTGGAACGCGTTGCGAAAAAATTTGATTCATTCATTAAAAAGTTCCCAAGTTTCTCTTCTCTTGCGAAAGCTCCTTTACACGAAGTCCTCAAGGAATGGCAGGGTCTTGGTTACAATCGTCGGGGGCTTAATCTCCAAAAGCTTGCGCGAGCTGTAAATGGAAAACTTCCTCAAATCCACGAAGAACTGGTTGAACTTCCAGGCATCGGACCGAATACAGCCGGTTCGATCCTTGCTTTCGCCTTCAATATTCCCTACCCTTTCATTGAAACGAATATTCGTACGGTCTTTATTCATTTCTTTTTCAATAAGTCAAAACAAAAAATTGATGACGAGAAATTAATGCCTTTAATCGAAAAAACTTTAGACAAAAAGAATCCTCGAGAATGGTATTACGCACTTATGGATTACGGTGCTATGTTGAAAAAAACTCAGATCAATCCGTCGCAACGAAGTAAACATCACGTGAAGCAATCGAAATTCAAAGGCTCAAATCGCGAATTAAGATCACACATATTAAAAGAAGTCTTGAAAAAACCTCAAACCATTAAATCTCTTATTGGACTTTTTCCTGACAAACCAGCAATTACTATCGGTAAGAACATAAAAGACCTCGAAAAAGAAGGCTTTATCAGTAAGAAAAAATCAATCTACACTATTACAAGGGGCTAGCGTATAATGCACTTCATGCATATCAATTCCCTCATTTCCGACTTCGCCCGACTAACGCCACCGCAAAAAATCGCCCTCAAGAAGCTCGGTATTTCGACTGTATATGACTTGCTTTACCATTTCCCTGCCCGCTATGGAGATACTTCTGAGACGAGAAATATCTCATCCCTAGGTAAAGGCGATACAGCTGTCATTTTTGGAAAAATAACAAAACTAAAAACGAGCAAGGGATTTAAGAGCCACATCGCTATGGCTGATGCCTGGGTTGAAGATGAAAGCGGAAAAATCCATTGTGTCTGGTTCAATCAACCCTATCTCGCAAAGATGACTCCTGAAGATGCCCTCGTAAGAATTGAGGGAAAGATCTCAGAAAGAAAAACGACGCAGGAATTATATTTTTCAAATCCGAAAATTGAAGTCGTGAACAAACTGCCGATCGGTGTTGGAGATTCTCTTTTTGGAGATGACGGCAAAGCCCATACGCTCTACCCAGTATATCCAGAGTCTCGTGGCATCACTTCAAATTGGATTTACCACAAAATCATAGACATTTTCAGGAATGGTTTGCTTGATGTGCTTGTAGATCCGATTCCAAAGGATATTTTAGATAAGTATAGCCTACCAACTCTCAAGACTGCCTTAATCTGGATTCATACACCCATGAAACAAGAAGACGCAGCTGCTGCACGCAAGCGTTTCGCATTCGAAGAAGTATTTTTTATACAATTGGAAAAGCAGATTGCACGAAAAGAATACGAAAAGAATCCGGCATTTGAAATTGAACCTGATGAGAAAAGTCTCCAAGAATTTATAAAGAGATTCCCTTTTCAAGCTACGGATGCTCAGCAAAAATCTATCAACACCATCACTGAAGATTTTCAAAAAGGATATGCAATGTCTCGACTTCTTGAGGGTGATGTGGGATCAGGAAAAACTGCAGTGGCTGCATCGACAGCATACACTGTCGTAACAACAACACCAAAAGGAAGAAAGTATGGACACCTCCAAGTTGCTTATATGTGTCCCACTGAAATCCTTGCAACTCAGCACTTTGAATCCTTTATTCAATATTTCTCATATCTTGGAATTCAAGTTGGACTCATCACAGGAAGCGGCTGCAGAAAATTTCCCTCAAAGCTCAATCCAAAAGGTTGGACTGATATTTCACGAACCCAATTACTCAAATGGGTTGAGAACGGAGAAATTCCAATCCTCATTGGTACACATGCACTTATCCAGAAAGCTGTGAAATTTAAAAATCTCGCCTACGTCATCATCGACGAGCAGCATCGTTTCGGCTTGAAACAGCGCGCTTCGCTTGTGCAAAAAGACGCAGAAGGACAAGCTCGCGCACCCCACCTCCTCTCTATGACAGCCACGCCGATCCCTCGAACGCTCGCCCTCACCATTTACGGCGACCTCGATCTCACGCTCCTCGACCAGATGCCTCATGGACGTAAACCGATTATCACCGATATTGTCGCCCCCGAACAACGTGAAGCAACTTATGAAAAAATCCGCACTGAACTCGCTGCTGGCCGACAAGCCTATGTCATCTGTCCTCGCATCAATGAACCTGATCCAGACAAGGAAGCAGCCATCAATGCAAAATCAGTCAAAGAGGAATCGAAGCGTCTTAAGGAAAAAGTATTTCCACATCACGAAATCGGAATACTCCATAGCAAGATGAAGCCTGCAGAAAAAGACAAAGTCATGCTTGATTTCAAAGCCGGAAAGATACACATTCTCTGCGCAACATCCGTAGTGGAAGTTGGCGTTAATGTCCCCAACGCCACCGTCATCATCATTGAGGGTGCGGAAAGATTCGGCCTTGCTCAGCTTCATCAGCTTCGTGGCCGCGTCATCCGTTCAAACCACCAGGCATACTGCTATGTCTTTGCTGATACGAAATCAGACAAAACATTCGAACGGCTTACCGCACTCAAGACAGCAAAAAATGGCTTCGAACTCGCAGAATACGATCTCAAATTCCGTGGTTCAGGTGGGCTCTCTGAAGGAAAGCAGTGGGGTGTTTCTGATATTGCGATGGAAGCCCTGCAGAATCTCAAGATGGTAGAAGCTGCACGAACTGAAGCAAAAAATCTTGTCGAGACTGATATCACTCTTTCAGACTATCCAGATATCAAGAAGCGCCTCAAGCACAGAAGTACTGAAGCGCTCCATTGGGAATAATTTACTTTACTTTTACTATTGCGGCGCTATACATGTCGGAGCACTAAACTCAGATGTACGCCCTGCGACATCTTTACCTCGTATTGACCAACACCTGTCTGATGTGCCCCAAATGGTATTTACACCTGCAGGACTGACATTAAATGGAGAGGCAAAATCATTTGCTGAAATTACAAAATCACAATTACTTCCGAAACATGCCCTAATTTCATAACCCGTTATTCCAAACTGAGTTGGATAATTACTTACTGACGGCGACCATGATAAGCTCAAACCTCCAGCTGGTGAGACCAAATACGTACTCTGAAGGCTTCCGGGAACTGTGACTGAGTAAGATGGCGGCACAAATGGTTCTGCACAGAACTGGCCACTCATGTCAGAATATACAATAACTCCATTACCTGGATCGGTAGCCTTGGACTTTACTGTAAAGCAGAAAGTTTCGGTCCAGAATTCACTCGAATCAACAACATTCCAAGCTGCATAATCTATAGTTACTGTTTGTGGGGATGGAATTATCGCAGAAGGAGATCCGTCTTTATATACTTCAAAACTTAGATTTGCAAGACTTGGATCAGCACTATGATTCCAAAAGAACTGGATGTTTGGATAATTTGAAACATCTGCATTCAAGTTACTTGGAGTATTCAAGGTGTAGAAACTACTTGGGTAGCACTCCTGGGCGCTCTCAGGGGAAATATTTCCAGCGTTATCTTCTGCTGATACGGTAAAGCATACCACTCCGTCAACAAAAGCATTTTCCCAAGAGAACGATGTTCCGGTTTCTACACGTGCCGGAGGTGTAAACATCAACCCATAAGTATTGATCAAATAATGCTTCACGCCTGATCCATCTTCATCGTCTTCAGAAGGATCCCATGAGAAATCAAGCATTGGGAAACTGTTCGGTCCAAGGCCGTTTGAAACAACGACGAAGTTATCTGGAGTATTTGGTGCTGTAGTGTCAGTTTCATCCCCCTCCTCAGGCTGAACAAAATCATCATTAGTCGATGAATGTCCAGTTTTTTTATTAGTCCTTTCTAGACTCGTGTAAATTTGATAATCATCATCACTCGTTGCATTTGGCACTGCCGCAGGAGCAATATAAATATATCCTAAACCGTTGCAAGATGGGCATGGATCTCCAGGCACTTGATTGTTGAGGTATGGACCAATCTCTGCTTTGAAAGCAGTCCAGCTTGGGTCCTCGCCTCCTCCTGTTATTTCACCAGAGATAGCAACACAGTAACCTGCGTGATTTTCTCCAAGGTTTTCAGTGTATGAGCAATTCTGTCCCTCTGATGCAAGAAGCGGTACATGCCCCACATCTGTCTTATAGAGTGATATCGCCTTATCAATCTCAGCAATCTGCTGAATACGCTTCGAATCTCGAGCTTTTTCATTTGCCTCAGAAACAGAAACGAGAACCATTCCAGACAAGACTCCAATAATCGAAAGAACGACCAATAGTTCTATGAGAGCGAAACCTTGCTGCAATGTTCGTGTTTTCATATTCATTATTAATTATTAATATCTGATGTCGTAAATATTCGTCTCAGTTCCATCAAAACCTCCCACGACACCTCCTGTATAATATCCGCTTGATGAGTCAAAATCTGAATCTGAATTCAAAACACTACTTACACCCTCCATTCTTGCTCCAAGGTGGTAGCCTGTTGCATTGCTCACTGCGTTTGTTGAGTAACAATAATTCGGCCTGCAAACACCACCAGCAGCTCCAGAAGGGTCAGTCGATATTGATTTTATATAGGTTGGGATCAAGCTACTCAATGTTGATGGGTAGTAACCAAGTGCATCCCTATGTAGCTCAAGAGCATTCCTGAGTTGTCGAATATCAGAAATTCTTTTCGCGTCACGACCTTTTACTCTTGAAGAACTAAGACTTGCCAGGACAACACTAGAAAGCAAGCCAATTATCGAAATCACCACAAGAAGCTCGATGAGCGTAAAGCCCTTTTTATTATTTCGAATCATGATGAAATAAGTATACTATTGAACTGGAATTTTAGAAAACAAACTTATACAGATGTTGGTTTTCCTTGCTTTGTCCTAACTTTTCGAAACCATCGCACTCAAACGGTGCCCCATACACATAATCAACAGAAAAATCTTTGGCAAGTGCCGTCTTCACCTGACAGGAACCTTTCATGAAATCATAATATCTCACAAACCTATTCGTAAGTGTGCTCGATTTCGAATCAAGAGGATAATTCCCTGTCGCTGCACCTATGACAAGACCCTTCCATGGGTGAGAGAGAAATACTTTCCCTGAAATTCCTTCGAAAAGTTTCATATCATCCTGACTCAAATACCGTGTAATTGGTGCAGCAGATATGTATTCGATTGTACCCTCCTCTGTTCTCACATTGAGAACAAATTTCGACCAGGAATTTGAGACCGGGTAGAAAAAAGCAGAGACGAGAAAAACTGTGACGACTGCGAATTCAAAAAATAACGCAATTTTCAGGTTATGAGGTAGTTGTTTACTTGTTCTCAAACACCTCAGAAGAGCTTCTATGCCGAAGCCCGCAGGAATCATAAGCAGAATTGCGCCCATAGCAACAACCCTCGACTTATCAATAATGAATACGTCTTGAATAAATGAATACAAAATCCAGAAAAAGATTCCGATCAAGACTGGTACAAGGACCGTATACAATTTCTTTTTATAAAGTTCATAAATTCCATATGCAGCAAATGGCAGTAGCAGCACAGGAATTACGACCCATGGCGACATGGAGATAATTCCCCCATCGAGATTCGGTCGCACGATCCAAGAAACCGCGAGCGAGAGTGCATTTGAAAAACCAAGAACCAAAGATAACAGGAGCGTGATGACTGCGGCAGCAAGGCAGATAAGCAATGCATAATATTTTGAAACTTTATTTGAAAAAATATACGCAAGCAGGGTGGGTGCAACAAAAACAATAATAGGAGGATAGAACCCAATACAAACCAAGGATTGGATTATTCCTGCCTTGAATTCTTTCTTACTAAACGACACGAGCGACAAGAGAAATATGCTAAAAGCGAATATATGAGGAACAAAGAACCATATTCCTGAAAGATTAACGCCGTTAACTATAAGTGGTACAGATAAGGCTGCTGCTGCCGATGAAAAATCGCTTATTCCATTTGATTTTAGAATCAGGAATATGAGAAAAGAAATCATGAGTCCGTTTACGACTGCAAAAAGCGACCAGCCCATCAGAGGAGAAATATTTAATAGCAAGAAAAACTCAGAGACGATCGAGTGAAAAAAGGCGAGACCATTTGGATATGGCTCATTTTTCCACAAAGAATTTACGAGCGGCAATGAACCTTCATTGATTGAATAATTAACAAGAGAAACCCCAACCCATTCATCAGAATAGTGCGGATATGGGTAGAAATCCCTCGAAACAGCGTTGAGACCGCCAATGTCGCTTACGATTCCCTTATAGAAATAATGGACCGAAGACAACTCAAAACCAACCACAATAGCCACAAGCAGGACAAGCCAGCTGAATTTAATGCCGCTAAAATATTTTTCTCGGCGAATGAAAATCGCAACACAAACTACTGCTATAATCGCATGAATTCCCAAAACAACGCCGTATGAAAAGATATGAAATGCCTGCGTGATGACTGTTGCTGCGAGATGGGCGCATATCATGAACGCGCTAATGCGAAGCAGTCCGCGAAGCTTGTCCTGAAAGGTGAAAATAAGAATGAGCGGGGCACAACACAACACGGCTCCTAAAATCGTCTGAATCATAGTATTATCATAGCATGACTGCAAAACCGGAAATAAGCGTCGTTATACCCTGCCTGAACGAAGAAATGGCCATAGAACAATGCATCAGGGACGCTTATTCTGCATCGACGCTAGCGGAAATAATAATTGTTGATAACGGATCAACAGATAATAGCGTTTCAATCATTGAAAAACTAAAAAAAGAGTTCCCTACTCTTGTACTCATAAAGCAACCGTCACGAGGCTACGGAAACGCCTACATGTCGGGATTATCTGAAGCGAAAGGAGTATATATTTACATGAGTGATGGAGATGGCACATATGACTTTGCATATCTGCCTGATTTCGTCTCAAGACTCAAAAACGGCTGCGATATCGTCATTGGCAACAGGTTTGCTTCTCCTCTGCCTAAAAATGTTATGCCGTGGCTTCACAGATATATCGGCAACCCTCTCTTATCATTTATCACCAGACTATTTTTCAA
>JAUPUH010000060.1 GCA_030917665.1 Patescibacteria group bacterium
AAGAGAATGTATACCAACGGTTAATTGACAGCAACCCCGAAAAGAAAGCTGAGCTAGAGAATGTTAAGAACGATATCGAAGCAATTACAAACAGACTCATAGGCATCAAGGAAAAATCCAAAGACCAGCAGGTTCAGTGGAAAACTGCTACAGATAAATTAAAGAAGATTGCGGATGATTGCTATGAACTGTATGCATACTTTGACAAATTGAAAGAGGCAAAAAGAAAAGCAAAGACAAAGTCACAGGATACAGACCCTTCTTATGACTCAAGCACCATGTGGAAGCTCTACAGTGATCTAAGTAGTCTGAGCGGCCTTTTAGATGATGTTCGGCCTGTACTATTTAACAAACCTAGAATGCTCTTGCGCGGTGAAGCCGGAATTGGCAAGACGCACCTGCTTTGTGATTACGCAAAGGAAAGAATTGAAGCACATAAGCCCACATTTGTTTTTCTTGGTCATGAGCTGAGTGGGGCCAGAACCTCAGATCCGGTTGAGGCAATAGCTAAGGTGCTTGGCTATCGAAATACCCCCGATTTCATCAAAGATTTACAAAGTCTCTGCTCTTCATCTGATGAAAGAGTCTGTTTGATAATTGATGCAGTTAACGAGGCTGATCAGATTAAATGGACTCAACTTACACAGCTTCACAGGATTAAAGGACTCTCGCTTATTATAAGTCTTCGTAATGGTTACGACTATCTCGTTAAAGACCGCTCTAAATACACAATTATTGAGCACTCGGGATTTTCTGAAATTGAATGGGAAGCAATACCGCTATTCTTTGGGCACTATAAGCTAAAGCTTCCCGAGATACCTATCATTGATCCGGAATTCAAGAACCCATTATTCCTTACCATATTCTGTAAGGCTTACTCAAAGAATGGAAAGACGCCCAGGGGCAAGGGCGCAACACACGTATTTGAGCACTACATTGCGACACAGTCCAAGAAAATTATTCAAGAGCTTCAAATTAAAGATAGCAACGGTGTGATTGTCCCTGACAAATACTTATGGAATGTCGTAATAAAAGGCGTTGGCGTGTGGATGGGCAAAAATGGAAAAAATAGAATTCTGCGGCCAAAACTTCTCGAGATCATCAAACAAGATCCTAAACTAGCCCCTAGCGCATCTAAACTAATACAGTTAATGGAAAGAGACGGCTTAATACTCAAATATCCGCATTACTCGAAGAGTTATAGAAGGACTGGCTACAATTATCAATTCACCTACCATCGGTTTAGTGATCATTTGATTGTTCGATCAATCCTAACAGAGAATGGCATACATGGCCCCGACGCCTCAACTAAGGCAAAGACATTTCTAAGCGAGAATGGATTTTTCAAGAGAATAGTAGAGTCATATAACGAGGGTTTAGTTGAAGCATTAGCTATTCAGATACCTGAGCGCTGTGGTGGTGACGAACTCGCTTGGCTAATACCGAGAAGATACCGTGATCACTACACGGTGAAGAGAGCCTTTATAGAAGGCTTGAAGTGGCGAGATGTCGTAACTAAAGGCGAAGGCGATCAACTCAAATATATTAACGAGAAACAAGTTACCAAATACTTGAATGAGTACATGCTTGGAGAAGAGGAAGATGAGCATAGGGTCATAAATTGTATGCTAGATGTTTCTGCGATACCATCTCACCCATTTAACGCCGATAGATTTCATAAATTTATGTGCAAGTTTACATTGCCAAAAAGAGACTCATGGTGGCAAGAGTTTCTTGTTAATGGCTCGAGCCAAGGGGGACCTGTCGATAGGCTTCACTCGTGGAGTCTTAGTGACCTTACGAGACAGGCTTCACCTGAGTCAACCAAACTTGCAGCAGTTGCGCTTACATGGACTCTGGCTTCCACAAACCGGGTTATTAGGGACACGTCTACAAGATCCGTAATTGCTTTATTGAGTCACCAGCAAGCAATCCTCTACGGACTAATGTCTGAATACTTTTGGAATAATAACGACCCGTACATTACCCAAAGGCTGTTTGCGACCATTTACGGATGCTTGAGTATTAACCCCAACGATAAGCACAACTTTAAAAAGATCGCCTCGTTTATATATAAAAACCATTTCAAGAATAGCAGTAGACGACCCGATGCTCTACAGGATGACTACGCAAAAGCAATAATTGAGCTTTACCTAAGAACATATAGAAATGACATTTGGGTTAGACATAAGCGCATAAATCCGCCATATGCCTATAGATTTCCTAAGCGCATTCCAACGGTTGATGGCTTGAAGAAAAAATATAGAGGTGAAGACAGAGATTACTATTCTATATGGGGTTCTTTGATGTATGGAGACGCAGCAATTGCAGATTTTGGGAATTATACGTTAGGACACGCACTTAGGAAGTTTTCAAATACGCCGAATGGCGTCAAGCCAAAAGTTACGGAGAAAGATAAATACAATAGGTTCATAGAGTCCCTGACTCGAAGACAGAAAAAATTATTTGAGGCCTACAATTCGCTTCATCACACTAAATTCATTTCTTCAATCCTTTCAACACTTGAAGAGGAGCCAAAGAAGTCACCTCATAGACTTGAAATCACCCTCCAAGACGAAGATGGTGCTGATGATGCACTCGTTAAATTCGAAAAGTCTCTTGGGGTATTCAAAAAGCATAAGTATGCACTATATAAACCCTTTATAACTGGCGAGAAGAGCTTTCCAACCCATCGTTCTCATGAATTTGATCTTAACATTGCACGCAGGTGGATATTTACTAGGGTAATCTCTCTTGGATGGAACCCTGCTCAACATTCCAATTTCGACAAATACACCGCTCGAGATGGGCATAATCGGATGGAAGAAGTTAGGACGGAGAGGATTGGCAAGAAATACCAGTGGATAGGCCTATACGAATTTGCCGCACTCCTAGGCTCCAACTATCGCTTACTTGAGGATACTTTTAGCTCAAATCCGAAGTACACTCAGTACGAAGGAACATACCAGATTGGCATTCGAGACTTCGATCCTACAATCGATCCGAGATGGCTAGCAAAAATGCAAAGAAAAGGCGCAACATCTAACGGATGGTGGGTCCCAAGCTACACTGCTTGGGATAGGCCTAATTGGCGACATTCTACAGAGGATATTCCACGCCCTAAAGAGCTTGTGGAAACGAAAAAAGACAAAATAACATACTTAAATCTACAATGCTGGGTGACTTGGAAGGGCCAGAGTAATCCGCCGGAAGATAAGGATAGTTATAATTACCCCGAGCTATGGGTTCATGTTAATGCTTACATTGTTAAAAAGAAGGATTTGCAGACTGTAGTTGAGTGGTGTGAAGAAAAGGAATTTTGGAACGGACTACTACCAGAGCCTAACCAGGAGTCAAACGGAGTCTTCTTAAAAGAGTTTGATGGCAGCAATGCATACATGCAAGCATTCTACCCGTACTACGAACGTAGTGACTGGATGCCTAAGACGACAGACAGGCCATTTGATTTACTCACCCCCATTGAAGCATATACAAGCAGTTCATTTACTGGTGACGGCACTATCAAAAATAACTTCGATGTATACATGCCAAACTATTATCTGAGAAAAAACCTACAGTTGTTGCCGACGGAAGAAATAGGCTCCTACAAATCATCCGATGAAAGAATAAAGATGTTCGATCCTTCTGCCGATGAAGAACCCGGAAGAGAAACCTTATTGGTTAATAAAGATGAATTCCTAGAGGAGATCGAAAAACAAGGACTCACAATATTCTGGACTGTGCTTGGGGAGAAAATGTATATTCAATCACACGACCAAGAAGAATATAGAGGGCAACGACTCGAAATTCACGGCTTCTGCTATTACGATGAAAGCGGAAATCTGGTTGAAAATATACGCTTTAAGAATGAATGGAAAGATGAAGACTCATAGAATGATCTCTTCCCCATTCTTTCCTTTAATGCGATAAGCGTTCTTCTTGACCTCTTCACTGAGCATGCTTGGCTTAGTTTTTATGCCGTTCTTCAAGACCAGCTTTTTCAACTCCTCCTCGTCTTCATACGCACGGAGCCTTCCCGTAAGGTACCCAAGTCGATAAGATATGCCCTCATTTGTTAAGCGCCAGTTGGTATCACCCAGAGCCTTTCTAAGGGCAGTTTGGAGCGTTTTTCGGCTATCACGGTCGTCTCGATCCGACTTGCTATCCAAACAACTAAAACCAACGTAAACGATCTTTCCAGTCTCTGGCTTATCCAAACCGAACTCAACATATCCCGCAGCCTCAAATATCGGCTGTAGGAGCGGTATGAGTTCCGGTATCTTTGGCTTCTTCAACTCCGCAATGGCATCATAGATGTGTTTATTATCCTCTTTCTCTTTCCACTCCTTGCCCATCTTGGCCATTTCTTCAAAACGCCACTTAGCATCGCGAAGTTCATTGAGAACCTTCTCATCATGTAAACAATAGATAGCTCTGTCGGCTTCAAAGTCTGGATCAACTTCCTTTTTCTCGGGACTAAAATCGAGCTTGTCTTTATACTGATGTCCGCACGAATGACAGGTATACGTGGTTGTAATAACCTTACCCTTGCGACTATCCTTCTTGCTCATCTCCGCATTACATTTTGGGCATAAGGTCTTTTTTGGCTCTAGTGGTTTTCCATCACTCCATACGGCCGTATTCTTCTCGCATTTTGAGCACTTGAGGAAGAATAGTACTTCTTCGGGCTTATCGAAACTGTCGCGATAGGAGAGCATCTTATCCGTAAGACGTAAGCCGGTGACATGACAGTGTTGGCATACCGGCTCAACAGTTAATCGAGCGTTAGCAATCTGGCGATCCTTCGCTTCATCCTTCGCCATCATTTCATGGATATCGCCTTCGCGGCTGTCGTAGCGTTCTATAAGCTCGTTGCCCACGAAAACCATGTAGACAATATTCAGGTGGAGTACGGCTCTGTGGGAATTGCGAGGTTCATCCGGCATGATCTCAAAAAACTTGTCATAGAGCTCATTGAACGTCTCAGTATTACGACGGCCCCACTCAACGGTAAGACGGTCGTAAATGTCCTCGTAGTATCCCCGTTCTTTTAGGTGAACCATGAAACAGCTATCTACTTAAACCGCAATTAGGAGGGATCTCCTCTCCTCCTTGTTGAAGGTAAGCGATGGAATTGCTGGATAATTTTGAGCAATCAATTCTTTCGTTTCTCTGATTGTAAAACGTAATAGTAAGTGCGATGAGTGGTGCGACCACGAGCATAACCAGGTAAATAATGGCGGTTCCTGTATCGAGCCCCCAATTGATCTTTTGCTTGGACTTTTTTCTTGATGGCCATGCGGCTAAAAGTTCGTCAGCTGCTGGTCCGTATGAAATTTTCTTCTTAGACATGTTCCGCCTTTCCTTGATTTTGGCGGGAACCAAAAAGCCCGCCACGAGCGGCAGCCTTTCAGCTACCCACAAACCTTTCGGAATGCGACAACGGAAAGAAGTACTCATGACGAGCTGTTTCTTTCCGTTGATTTGATGACCGTACCTTCCTGCAAGCAGGTGGCTCTAGGCCGGAGTGGTTAAACCACTTGCAGATGATTATATCAAGTGAATGCCCGGAGGGGCACCCCCTTATCACCGGATTTTGCCTCAGGCGTGAGAAAGCACTATATAAACCACGCTCCCACCGTGTCTATAAATTTTTATAAAATTTTTGCAATAGGTACTTATCGGTACTTTTGAGTAATTCTTGTGAGGGTTTGAGCTGATTTTAAAGGGGATGAGTCAACTAGGGTCTGTGCGTGCATGGCCTCGGAAATACGGCATAAGTCAGCAACCGATATATTGATTGCTCCCATGCCGTCTAGAGCTAGCAGTCGAGCAATTCGCTTATTGGTTTTTTGCAGAAGCTCTTTAGCGCTGTCGGCTTGTTCGTCAGCGTGCTTTGTATAGGATTGTGCGATCGCTGCGTCATTGCGCTTTTTAATCTTCTTTATCGTGGAAACCGGCACATTAGTCTTTTGCGAAACCTCAGAATAAGTATCACCCATCAGAATGGATGTAAGTACTTCTCTTTCTTTGTCAGGTGATGTTCGCTTCATACATATATTTTCTCATATACTAGTCCTATGCGGTCAGGCTATGAACTAGATGTGTATTTTGAAAGTAAGCGTTTTTGCGACCGGCTAAACTTCTTTCGTGAACTCGGAGAAGGTTACGATGTAGCTGGTGCTATTTTTATCGTTAATCAATTTGAGCTTATGCAATATCACTATGGTATTATCCAACATTATGTTCAGACTGGTAATTATGATCCTAGTAAAACAAACCGACATCAGATTGAGATTATCGATTACACAAACGCTCACTTAATAGGCCTACACTCTCAAGGACGAGACAAGCTAGACAGTCTGGGTTTATTGGCGCCCCAAGAAGGCGTTCACCTACTTTTACCCCCTGGCATGCGTCAAAAAGATCTTATTGAATATGTAAGCGATAAGCATTACT
>JAUPUH010000061.1 GCA_030917665.1 Patescibacteria group bacterium
AGTGCGTCGTCTCCTGTAAAGCTGTCTTCACCATCCTTTGGGAGATTATTTTTCTTTGCGTATGTGTTGAGGCTTCGTGTAAGCGCAGTCTTGAATCCTGTAACGTGAGTTCCACCTTCTGGGTTATAAATATTGTTTGCGAACGGAAGGATACGAGCTGAAATATCGTCTGCGTATTGCAAAGCGATTTCTACAGACTCAACTCCTTCGACTTTCTTTTCTACATAGAAAATATTCTTGTGAACTGGCTTAAGAATCTGGTTGTTGAATTTAACAAGAGATGTAAGACCGTTCTCAAAGAAGAATGTCTGAGATGGAACTTGGAGCTTGAGGTCGCTCAAATAGGTTGTCGTGTCCTCAACTTCAAGACCAGTAGCTTCTCGCGCATCAATTACGCTGATTCGTAGGGCCTTTACGAGGTATGCCTGCTGGCGCAATGAGTTTACGATTCGATTGAAATCAAATTTTACTTCTTTGAAAATAATTATATCTGGTTCGAAAGCCACGATAGTTCCGTGTGCTTTTGATTTTGCGATTTTCTTTACGGCTGCCTTCTTTTTACCCTGAGAATATTCCTGAGTATAAACATCGCCATCCTTGTGAACCCAAACCTGCGTGTAGACTGAAAGCGCGTTCACGACTGACGCTCCCACTCCATGAAGACCTCCGGAAACCTTGTAGCCAGACTCATCTCCTCCGAACTTACCTCCGGCATGAAGGACAGTCATGATTGTTTCAAGAGCTGAAACTTTTGTGGCTTTATGAATATCAACTGGAATACCTCGGCCGTTGTCTACGACTCGCACACGGTTGTTTGGAAGAAGCGCGACCTCGATATGATCGGCAAAACCTCCCATGGCCTCGTCGCGGGAGTTATCGAAGATTTCCGTAATGAGATGATGAAGACCATCAGGACCTGTGGTTCCGATGTACATACCGGGACGCTTTCGCACCGGTTCCAATCCTTCCAATACCTGAATCGAATCTGCTCCGTAATTGTCTTTCTTTTCTTTAGCCATTTGGGGTTAAATTGTGTTGTTTTATGGATGAATTATAGCAAATTTTGACCTGCCTGCCAACCCTTTTCCGCACCCCGATTTCTTTACATTTAAGCCATTCTTACCTAGAATAGTGCAATGACATCAAAAGATACAAATACGACGTCTGAAGGCCTTTCTAGGGTCAACTACGTCATCTCAAAGGAGGAAGAGAAGGTGCTCTTGGAAGGATTGAGAAAAAGAACTGATATCGAGGCGAAGCGCATCCAGAAATACCTCGACATGGCTGACCTATCTCGAACTGAGGGCAGTCCTTTGAACGAAATCATGAAGAGGGTCACTACCCTTCCCTTGCTCAAGGAATTTGATCATATCGATATTCCTGAGGTCATTCCTACAAATATTCTTTTTGACCTTTTCAACTTTGCAGCCGACCATCCTGCACGAAGCAAGTCTGATACTTACTACGTAGATGAAAAGAATGTTCTTCGAACACATGACACTGTTATGTGGTACTACTATTTGAACCTTCCTGAAATCAAACAGAAAATTGCAGAGAAAAAAGCTCTCGGCGTTATGTGCTACGGAAAGGTTTATAGAAAAGACGAAATCGATCGACACCATATGAACATCTTCCATCAAATGGGAGGACTTTATCTCGTACCAAATGATCAAAAGGTGCTCACACTTGATGATCTCAAGGCAGTGCTTTCAGAAATCGTGCAGGCAGCGTTCGGAAAGGACACGAAGTTCCGATTTAACGTCGACACATTCCCCTACACAGATCCTTCTCTTGAAGTTGAGGTTGAAATCAACGGTAAGTGGATTGAAATCCTCGGTGGAGGTATGCCACGACCAACAGTTCTCAAAGAATTCGGCATTGAGGGCTATAACGGCTGGGCTTTCGGCTTTGGCTTGGAGCGACTCGCGATCATTAGCCTGGAGCTTCCTGACATCCGTCTTCTCTGGTCAGATGACGAACGAGTGAAAAAGCAACTCAAACTTGGAAACAAATTCGTTGAGGTCAGCAAGTATCCTCCAATCGTACGTGACATCTCCTTTATTGTAAAAAGCACATTCATTCCAAATGATTACTTTGACCTCGTCCGCGAAACTGGAGGCGAACTCATAGAAGAAGTTCACCTTTTGGATAAATATGAGAATGAGGCGAAGTTTGGTAAGGATAATATAAGCTACGCATACCGCATTACCTACAGATCTCTTGATCGAACCCTCACTGCAGAGGAAATAGACACCTTGCACAAGAAAATTGAAGGTGTTACGAAGGAAACCTTCGGAGCAACGATTAGATAACGAAAAACCGGCATTAAGCCGGTTTTTCTTTGCTGAGCCACCTCCCAGATTTGAACTGGGGACCTTCTCTTTACAAAAGAGTTGCTCTACCAACTGAGCTAAGGTGGCACTATTTTATTTTAAAGCTATTTCCTCACTTCCACCTCCTCGTCCTCTTCAGAAATCTGTTTCAGATAAAATGAGGCGCCTCCATTCGTATTTACCTCCCCCTTTCCTCGAACCATGTCGATCACCTTCTTCGATGGACCGTGGGCGTGAGCCTTCTTGTAGGCCCATATATAGGCGGCACGTGCCCACGAAAGAATATGATACGCAATCCATTGAATAAGTGCAAGGGCGCTCTTGCGATTGAAGTAAGAAATGAATGTCCTTATCTTATCAAAATAATCATGCACGATATGATTGGTCATATCAGCAATCCTTGAGATCCATGATTTTTTCCCTGAACGCATTTCGAGTGCCTTAAACCCCATCATTCCAAGTATACCTGCAAAAGAAATATAGAATGAGAGAGTAAATGTATCGAAATATACTGACATAAATTTAGGTTAGCCTATTTCTCGAGCACAGCGAAACGGTTGAAGCGTGCTATAGCAATCTTCTCACCGAATTTCTGGCTCGCCGCAAGAACAAGGGCCTCAATAGTTAGCTCTGGATTCTTGATGAATGGCTGATTCAAAAGAACCATTTCACCGAAGTACGTAGCGAGCTTTCCCTCAAGAATCTTCTCTTGCATTTCCTTTGGCTTACCTTCAACTTCTTTCATGAAAACCTCCTTTGCAACACTCTTCGCCTCTTCTGTAATTTCGTCCTTATTAAGAAACTTTGGATTTGATGCTGTGATGTGCATAGCGATGTCCTTTGCAAGAACTTTGAACTCTTCGTTTCCAGAAACGAAATCAGTCTCACACACAAGCTCAACAAGAGTAGCAACTCGTCCAGTAGAGTGAACGTATGCCTGTACGATTCCTGCACCGAAAGTTCGATCGCTTTTCTTCGCAGCAAGTTCCCCACTCTTCTTTCGAAGAATGACAAGGGCCTTGGCAGTATCTCCACCTGCTTCTTCAAGCGCTTTCTTACACTGCATAACTGAAATTCCTGTTGAATCTCGCAATTCCTTTATTTGTTCTGTGGTGATCATGGTTCTATCTTAAAATATTTATAATAAACCAACGACGCGAACGAATACGAAACTAAGCCTTCTTTGCCTCAGAGTAAGCTTTTGTGATTTCCTGCACGAAAAACTGAACACTCACCTGTGATGAGTCGTTTCCGACTACTGGATAATCGATTCCCTTGATGTTGCAATCAGAACCGAGAAGAGAGATAACTGGGATTCCCATATCCTGAGCTTCCTTGACTGCATTCTTTTCCTTCTTAGGATCAACAATGAAAAGTGCCTTAGGAAGATCCTTCATAGAAACGATTCCAGAGAAAAATCTCTCGAGGTTTGCAATCTCTCGATCAATAAGAAGTCGCTCTTTCTTTGTGTATTTTGCAAGTTCTCCCTTTTCCTTCTCAAGAGTAAGCTTTTCCATTTTCTCGACACGCTTTCGAATCTGAACAAAGTTAGTAAGAGTTCCTCCGATCCATCGTCCGTCTACGTAAGGCATGTTAAGAGAAAGTGCACCGGTCTTTACCGCGCTTCGTGCTTCACTCTTTCCTCCGACGAAAAGTACAGTCTTACCTTCCTTTGCAAGGGATGCAATAAAGGCCTGTGCCTTTGCTAGTAATTCACTTGTCTTCTCTAGATCAAAAATTTCTACCTTGTTCTTAACACCGAATATATAAGGGGCGATAGTAGGATGTCGGCGAGTCCTTGAAAAAGCGAAGTGGGCTCCTGCCTTAAACATCTTGTCTACCACTGGATTGTTTGCTTTGATATCTGCCATAAATAATGTAGGGAGAGTGTAACAAATAAGCCTTATTTTTGCAACTATATGCTACCTTGTTCTCCTTATTCCCCTTCCGCCTCCTCATTACCCGCTATTCCTGTCTTTTTATATTCCTGGATAGCCTCAACTATAGGATCTATATTTCCTGCAAGAATTTTCTCCATATTGTGCCATGTGCGCTTGATTCTGTGGTCAGTGATACGGTCTTGAAGCACATTGTAGGTGCGAATTTTCTCAGAACGGTCACCTGTACCCACCTGACCTTTTCTATCAGCAGTAAACTTCTTGGCGAGTTTTTCTTCCTCAAGCGCGGCGAGACGGGCGGTTAGCAACATCATTGCAGCTTCACGGTTTGCACCTTGACTACGCTCGGCTGTAGCACGAACAGCTAGACCTGTCGGTTTATGGATAAGTCGTACGGCGCTTTCGACTTTATTAACATTCTGCCCACCCTTTCCTCCTGCACGGGAAAATTCCATTTCAAGATCAGCTGGATTTATTTCAAATTTAACCTTTCTTCGGATTGGCATGATAGATACTGACGCAGTAGATGTGTGCACACGGCCCATTTTCTCGGTCTCCGGCACCCTTTGTATACGATGTACACCAGTTTCATATCGAAGCGACTCATACGCATCCTTATCTCTTATTTCCATTGTCACACCTTCTTCAATCACTTTTATATTCCAGCCTTTCATTTCGGCGTAACGACGATACATTGCCAGAAGTTCACCAGCAAAAATATCTGCCTCTGTTCCACCAGCACCAGGACGAACCTCCAAAATCAACTCTGAAGGAAATTCTTCAGCTTCTTTTTCAGATTCAATGATAGTCTTGATCTGCTCTTCTGTGTTTTTCTTCTGCTCCTTTATAAGATCAAGGTCGGCCTGTCCCATTTCCTTCATTGAGGGGTCCTTTTCCATCAACGACAAAAGCTCTGCTTCATCCTTGAGAAGCTTTTCATACATTTCGGCGAGATAAGCCGTTTTGTGATTCTTTTTATATTCTTCGAGATTCATAATAATTGAATTATAACAAACAAAGAGGGATTATATTACTTCGGAGATTCGAAAGTTTTTTGGTAAAAACTTCCTAGTCCTCGGCGACTACTCGCCTGCGGATATCTCTTCAATAATACAATCCCTCTTTGCTAAGTTAACCCTTCTTAACAGGCTTTGCAGAGGCTTTTGACTGTCGAGTCTTGAACTTTTCAACACGTCCAGCAGAGTCGAGTGTCTTCTCCTGGTTTGTGTAAAAAGGATGAGATGAGCTTGAAATTTCAACATGATATGCAGGATATTCCTTGCCATCTGTGAACTTTACCTTCTCTGTCGTCTTTATAGTTGAAGAAATGAGAAACTGCTCTCCGTTTGAGTTATCAACGAAGACTACAGGTCGGTATTCCTTTGGGTGGATGTCTTTTTTCATAAGTGAATATCACTCTACCAGAGGCGGCAATTTTATGCAAATACGACCTTTTCTAGCTTTTCAGTCCTTTTTTCTACATCTTTCACATATTCATGACTTGCCTTCTTCTTCAGATTTAGACTGATTTCAGTCACTTGAACCTTCGTCTCGCCAATCGTTTCAAAATGCATATCAAGTTTTTCATGCACTTTATCAAACTTTTGATCTATTTTAGTAAACTGTGTATCTATTTTGGCGAATTGTAAATCAATTTTAGCGAATTTCTTGTCTATTCGATCAAACTTGTCATCCAGATGATGCTTTAATTCTTTTCTAAACTCCTTAAAATACAATGGTTCTTTTTCTTGCATAGTTGTTTCAATGATTAGCTAGGCTGATAAAATAAGTTGGGTACTTATTAAATAGTATAAATTAAGATAAGAAATACTCAAAAAATTCGCTTAGTTAGAAACAGATTAAATTCCTTGTAAAGGATCGATCATGGTCCTTTGAATCATATCAGCTTTACTCATAACACTTGTTCCGTAGGTGTTTGCGTACGTCGCAGCAGCACATGAACTTCCAGAATAATATTTACATGCTGCGTTCTTCTCACTCGTAAAGCTTCCTGCAACTGCCCCATTATCAATAAGGAGAAGCGACGCAGCGATGAAAGCGTGTTCTGGGTTCCAAGGATTTGGAGTAATAGATCCTCCAAGCGCTCTCTTTATACCAGCCTCATACAGCACCCATGTGGAAGGAATGAACTGTGCAGGGCCCATAGCACCTCCCCAACCGATTGATTGCGGACATGAGACAAGAGTCTTAGTGTAATCAAGTCCAAGAGCTTTTGTGATAGTAAGGAATGGCGTGACATCACGTGTCGGTTTCATAACATTTGGGAATGTATTACCTGACTTCACACTCGCCCCCGCTCCAGTCTTCGGATCGGTAAGGTAACAAGAGCCCACCTGTTTTCCAAAAGTTGAATCGGTAGTATCGAGACTCGACTCTTGAGCAAAAATTCCAAGAATAAATGCAGGACGGATGCCTGTAGCTTTTGAAGCCTCATTCGCGTATTTCAAAGCCACTTCAAAGGGAATTGCTGTCGCATCTCGCAATGAGAAGAGTGCCGCTCGAATCTGTGCGGCTTTTGTCCGTTTCGCAGCAAGTTCCTGTCCGTAAGCAATTTCACTTGTCTTGCTGATCGATAGGAGTCTTTGCTTTTCCTTTTCATTTGCCTCAATACTCTTCTGTTCGACCTGAATGACGGCCCGTGCGTCTACCTCCTGGTTTTTTCGAGTATTTAAAGCATTCTTTTCACTTTCAGTCTGAGCCTTATCATTTCGAATATCCTCAAAAGTTTCCTTGAGGGATTCTTGGACTGATTCAAAATTGTCTATATCAAGAAATGCGTTTGAAAGACTGTTCTGTGAAAGTAAAAATTCTGCAAATGAAGATGAATCGACTTCATTTGTCTTGCGCATAATCTGTGCCAATGTCTGCTTTCCGCGTGCGATATGCCCTTCAAGATCTTCGATCTTGTCCTCCTTCTTGCCTATATCCTTTCCAAGTCCTTCGATGAGAAGATTCTTGGCTTTTATATTGAGCTGGGCGGCCTTTATTTTTGTAGTAAGAATTTGAATATCGCGCTGAATAGAAGCACTTTGACCTTGCTGTGCTGCGAGGACTTTTTCTGTCTCTGCCTGTTCCTTTTCAACTTGTGCTAATTCAGCTCGAAGACGTGCTTCACGCTCATCGGTCGTCTCTGCTTGCACATAGGAAAAAAGCGGCATCATTAGAAGAAGTGCAACAAAAAAAGCCTTTGAAACGAATTTCATAGGCTTTAATTGTACCATGTAACTTATTTCTTTTCTTCTGCTGGAACCTCTGCTTCTGCTGGATTTGCTTCCTTTCCTTTCTTTTCGACTTCGATAGCTGACATGTCGATCGGCTTTACCTCTTCGACTTCTTCCTTTGCTTCAGCGATTGAGGCCACAATCTCATCTGCGCCCGATACGAGATCTACTCCTGCTGGGAGCTTGATGTCCTTTGCCATAACTGTGCTTGAAAATTCAACGAGAGATGAGATATCAACCTTAAGTTCATGTGGGAGGTCCTTTGGAGCTGCCTCAACTTCGAGCTCTCGAGCAACTTTGATGAGAATTGCCCCTTTATCCTTAACAGCTGGTGATACGCCCTCGAAAATAAGAGGAACATTGACCTTTACCTTCTTTCCTTTCTCAATTACATAAAAATCAGCATGGCGTGGAGCGCCTGTTACTGGGTGTACATCAAGGTCATGGATAAGAACTTCATGCTCAGTAGCACCATCCTTGAGGATAATCACCGAAGATTCTCCTACTTTCTTGTATGTCTTAATAAAATCAACAGTTGAAACGACTGCAGAAGTAGACTTCTGTTTTGGACCATAGAAAACTACAGGCATCTTGCCAGACGCACGCAATGCTTCTATCTTTATCTTCGAATCTCGTGGCTCTACAGTTAAAGTAATCATAGACAGCTATTATATACAGAATAAGAAAAATGTCAAAACCTGACTCAAATCAGGCTTCCTATGCCTGGCCAAGGACGATATATTTGACGATGAAGTAGGTCGCGATAAGGTTGCTAATAAGCGTGCAGGCAAGGATAATATAAACTGACTGTGGAAGCTTAACTTTTGGTGTATTATTTTTTGACATTTTTTATTATTAATTAATTGGCATCTGCTAATGTGTGGGTTGGCAACTCTGCGGCATAAATCTCAGCTGCTTGAGAATCTGCGGTGATAGATTGGGTGTAGATTGCAAATTGGTCTATAAGCCCATCAAAAGTAACTCCACCACCACCTCCAGCTCCCGACGTTCCCCATCCACCGATATAAATTGTGCCATTATTTGCTGTACTTATTCCCAAATTACCTCCAACCGTATCAAGCTTTCCATTTATATATAACCTACTCGTTGTGTCGTTCCAAGAAATCAAAACGTGTGACCATTCATTAAGAGGTAATGTTGCATTTGAATTATAAACCACTCCAGCATTTACATTAACTCTCCCGTCTGGCTGAAGAATTATCCAAGCAGCTCGCGTATAGGCAACATGATTATCACCACTACCCGAAGTCAGTGTTCTCGGTTTAATCCAAACAGACGCAGATCCCACAGAAGGATTGAAATTGTATTTAGGCGCAGTCGTAGTACTACAGAATCGAGTCGGGACAAGGTTAAGAGCCCTTCCTTTTATAAGGTCAACTGTCGGTGTTGAGTATGAGGTAGGGGCCGTGGCTGTACACCCAAGCGTAATACCATTTCCTGATTTATCAGTAGGCGGAACAACACCGTCATCAAAATCAAAAATAGCATATGCATCAGCTGCAAAAGCTTGATACGTATGCCCATCAAAAGTTCTTCCTGCTGCGACTCTACCTTTACCTCGTGCCGTATTAACACTCGCCAACACCACGCTCGAAAGCAAGCCGATGATTGAAATCACG